>CAYZBC010000277.1:0-7170 GCA_964476535.1 uncultured Maribellus sp. | reverse complement strand
ATTGCCAAAAATTGTTTCATTTTATTGCGTTTTTTTGTGATGATGCATGAATTTAAAAATTGTTTCATTTTATTGCGTTTTTTTGTGATAATGAATGAATTTAGTTGCTTTTATGCCGGTGTAGCCAAAAACCCGTCGTTCCAGAATACAGGTTTGTCGCCTTGTTCCGGATGACTTACAACAGCCAACTATCAAACTTAGAAACAGGGAAGTTATGAACACTAATTTTTTTCGGTTGTAAGTTGTTCCTTTTATGACGATTTTCTGACCTTAGCACAGAAAAGTGTCTAATTCAGTTGTAATGGTGTAAGTTCAACCTTACGAAACAGAATTTTTGCGCCTTCTGATTGAATCTGAATACGTCCTTTTTGAGGTTGGGCATCCACGGCATGGTTGACCAGTTTTTTGTTCAGGTAGATAAGAATCTCCCCGCCCTGTGTGATACACTCAAGCCTGTTCCATTTGCTTACCGGTTTCTCTACATCCCCAATGCCCCGGAATCCCTTCACGTCCTTCCAGTCCGGATCGCGACAGTACCAGTTTATTCGTCCGCCGTGGATAGTTTTCAGATCGCCGCCGGATTTAAATACATACGACCCCTTTTGTTGTTCAGGTGATACTGGGCAGGTAACCGAAAACTCAGGAGTGCCATCACCCACAACGATAATGTCACCTGTTCCACCTTCAATAAGCTGGCATTCAATTGAATGCATCCAAATTCCTGAATATCCACCGTCTTCCCCTTTTGAGTGCAACAATATACCGCTGTCCCTCGCTTTTTCTGTCCTGGGTGCAAAAGTTGTTTCTCCCCATTTGAATTCTACCACGAGCCTGTAGTTTTCGTATTCGTTGTTGGTGGTAATGCACCCATATTCTTCACCTGAGATGGTCAACAAACTCTTTTGAACTGTAAACACCTTATTGGGATCGTTGTTGCGCCCCCTCCCTTTTAAAAAAGTGTACCATCCGTCAAGGTTTTTACCGTTGAACAATTGGACTTTAGCCGGGCCGGAGCGTTTCTCCCCGTTTGCTGTGGCAGGTTCAGAAGATCGCGCAAAAACAGAGGTTCCGTTGTTGGCCATTAAAGTGATAAGAATTAAGAAAATACTGGACAATCGTTTCATTATTCAATTTTTTATTTTTGTAATCTAATAAATACAATCAATTCATTTCCCAGCCTTTTCTAACCGGTTCCCGGATAAACTGGTCGGCTTCCGGCAGGCCAATTGCTTTCATTTTATTTGCATCCCATATTACTTTTTGTCCGCCCAGCCGCAAAGAAAGTACACCAAGCAAGGTGATTTCTGTCAGCCTTGCCCCGTAATCGAAGTTTGACATCGCTGCCGGCCCGCCTTTGATGGTATCTGCCCATTCGCGACAATGCCCCTTGGAAAGTGGAATGGATGACGGTGGCGGGGTGAAGGAATTTTGCAGGCTTTCCAGGAAAACCAGGGGATTGCCAACGGTGCCATTGTTCAGGATAATGCCTTCATCCCCGATGTACATGCTTCCCCTACCGCTCAGGGAAATACCATTGGGCAAGCCATCTGGGAGCTGGGGGCGCAATCCGCCTGAATACCAAGTCAGGTTTAATGCTTTTTGTTCCCCTTCGGCAGCAAATTTATAATGCCCGATTTCCCAGTAAGGAGCGATATCGGTGTTGCCTTTATTGCCGGCAGGGAATACTTCCACACTTTTAGGGGAATGGAGGTTTAATGCCCAGGTTACTGTATCCATGTCGTGGCATCCAAAGTCTCCCAAAGCGCCACATCCAAAAACCCAAAAGTCCCTCCATTTCACCGGGGTATATAATTTATTATAATGGCGATGGATTGTTGGGCCAAGCCAAAGATCCCAGTTAAACCCATTGGGAACAGGAGAAGTGTTTTCAGGAAATCCATTCAATTGCGGCAGCCATCTCGTTGCGCCAACCCACGAATGCGCTTCCCTTACCTTGCCAATTATACCCGAACGAAGGAGCTCTACTGTTTTCCGAAGGCCATCAAAACTATGAAGTTGGTTGCCCATTTGGGTAGCCATACCTGTTTCCTGGGCAACAGCACGTACCTTGCGGGCTTCCCAGATATTATGGGTCAGCGGTTTTTCGCAATAAACATGTTTCCCCGCGCGCATAGACATTATGGAAATATAAGTATGGGTATTGTCAGGACTCGCACAAACAATGGCATCCAGAGAGTTTTCCTTTTCTAGCATTACGAGGAAATACTCATATTCTGTTAGCTTATAATTTGGTGTCTTTTGTGAATAGTGATCTTCTATAAATTTTTTAACAGGTTTGCGATCCGTGTCCGATTTATATAAAATATCATTTTTCCAATGTTCAAATGGGTCTGCAATCGCGGTCAACTGCACATCTTTAAGGGTGAAAAATTCGTTGAGTATGCCCATCGATCTACCGCCTGCCCCAACAATACCGATATTTATTTTATCGCTTGGCGCAACATACCCTTTACCTCCAAGAACGTATCGTAGAGTATATTTGCCGGGGCTTTGGTTGTGTGTTGGCTTTGTGCGGCGCTGGCATATATATATTGTTATGTGCATGTTGTTTGTTTTATCAATTCTCCATTTTTTTCTTTCCCCCAAACAACGGTGTTGTAACCAGTTTTTGTTTAAACATTTTCTATAATAAATATATGGAATCAAGAATATAAACTTAATGGTGATTACAATAAAGAATGTATTTGATCTCTTGATTGTCCTTAATTATTCTAAAAGTAACTTATTTAACACTCTAAGTGCAACATCTGAAATTTGATAATATCCTTCAATACTAGGATGAACACCATTTGTACCTACGGATTCAGTTTTAGAACTTCTTAAATTTACTTGCTTATTTCCACTAGGCATATTATTCTCACTATCGAATTGGGCCGAAACATTTTCAAAGGTTACAAACGAAGAGTAAGTAGGAGAATTTGCTAATTTTTGATAAGCCAAATTCAATCCAAAAACAGTCTGATTTAAATCGTAAATATTACCGTAACCGCTATTTGCATCACCATAGTTTTGTGCTAACCCTCCGTTTTGACTAGGTAACGGAATACCTAATAAAATAACTTTACAATTTGGATATTGAACGTGTAACTTGTCTATCCATACCTTTGCAGTGTTTATTAATCCTTGATGGTCGGTTGCATCTTTTCTACCACCTGACATACCATTCCAAGTAAGTAAAGAAATCACATAATCAACTGTGCCAAAACTACTAGAATTAATGTAATTTTTAATATCTAATTGATTTGTAGAGTTATTCCAAAACTTATTTACTGCACTTCCTGAATCATTTAAAACACTTGAGTAATTAATGTTAGCTGTATTGGTTGCACCACTTACATGATTTAGAACACCACGGCTAGGAGCGTTTTGAACGTGTCCAACTCTGCTAAAAATTAAAGTAGTAGCATTTAAAACGCTTTCTAATTTCCATTGGTTTGAATTTCTATCTTGCCAAATAGATACTAAATCGGCACTTACTTTGTTGTGTGATGAAACTGTAAAATCAACATCTGCATTTATAGTTGGAGTAATGTACCAATTCCAAGTCTTACCCCCGTAACCCTCATATTTGATTTTATCACCTTTATTAACAGTTCCAATAAACTCAATATTTGAAAGATTTAAACCCAGTGGGTACCCACCACTTTCAGTAAGCATTCGTAGCAATTCTTGAACCCAAATACCTGAAGCTGTTAAGCTATCTCCTATGCACAATATTTTCTTTATAGATGGAGGGTTTGATGCAGTATTAGATACAGAAATCGTGCAACTTTTACTAGTAACCAACTCGTTATTATTGTTCCAAAGTTCAATAGTAAATATTTTATCACCTGTGGATGTAGGTGTAAATTGGTAATAACGAGGATATTGTTTACCTCCTAAATTTCCTTTAATTTTTATATTCCATTGGTATGGATTAATTGCTTCAATTATTCCTTTAAAAAACAATTGATGCGCATACCCTTTAATGGCATTGATTTTGTCTGGTAAGTTTAATTTGGGGACAAATACCGTGATTTCTAATTTGTTTTTTAAAATTGTTTCACCTTCTTGAGCAAATATCGATAATGGTAAAACCAACATTAAAAAAAAGTATATTTTTTTCATTTTAGTTCAATTTTTATTAATGCCAATTTGAGTTTTAAATTGGTTACGTGGCAGTATGGTTAAGCCTGCCGACGACAATGCTGTTGCCGGGATAAATTTCCTCCGGGATATCTGGGTTTGTTTGGTTTTGTCGATTTGCATAGGTTCGAATTTTTTTTTTTTAAAAATAGTAAATGTTGAGACGGTAACATGATTTTTAGAAAATATCTACGTTGCGCTTTTGATATGGTGGTTCATTTCTTTATAGTTCGTATCCTGCTACCCCACAGTGCATAATAGATTATATACAGGTAAGCCGGTAAACAAACAAGATAAGCGTTCTGATAGGATGACTGTTCGGCAACATATCCGAATAATAAAGGAAGAAAAGCGCCACCAATAATTCCGGTTACCAGCAATGAACTGCCAGTCTTTGTAAATCTACCCAGGTCGGCGATGGCTAATGGCCATACTGCGGGCCACATCATTGCATTGGACAGGCCTAAAAAAGCAACAAGATAAATAGAAACATTCACCGGAACAATAAGGATAGCTAAAGTAACCACAATACCGGAAATAGTGGAAAACAGCAAAATCAGGTTTTGGCTTACATACTTCGGAACAAGCAGGACCCCTAGCAAATAACCGATAACCATACCTGTCGATACCAACCAGATATAATTTTCCGGTGAAGGTAAATTAAGGATAGTAGCATAATCGTTAATCGTCCCCAGAGCCACCGTTTCTAATCCAATAACAAAAAAGATGGCAATAACCCCCAGCAACAAATGTGGAAACTGGAATATACTTGTTTTACTTCTGGAATATATTGTGGTTTCCTGGATAAGCTCCAGACCATCTTCTTCACCAATAGCCTTGATTTCGGGAAGGGGGGCAAAATAATACAAAAACCCCATAACCAACAAAACACCTGTAATAATGTAAAACGGAAGAATCGTATCCTCAATTCGTATATTAGCCAAATCTATAAACACAGCCAGCATCAGGGATGCAACCGCATAAAATGTTTTATTGCATATCCCCATCAGGGCAATCCTTTTTGCTGCACTTTCTTCCGGACCGATTATAGAGACATAGGTATTAACGGCCCCGGTTAAAAGAGCCTGCCCCAGCCCGCTTATAAACAATGCCAGCAGCAGCAAGGGGAAACTGATTGCTCGGGCAGCAGGGGTTACAAGAAAAAAACCTATCGCCATAAGCACAAATGCAATAACCATCCCCCCTTTATAGCCTGCTTTAGTGAGTATTCCACCAGAAAAAGCCCCAAAAACAACAAAGGCGGAAAAAGTAGCTGTCATCACAAGATATGATTGGGCTGTTGATATGTGAAATGCTTCTTGCACAAAAGGAATAAAAAAGGCATTAATCCCAAGAGCAAAGCCAAGAACCGCATACATGACACCAATCAACAGCATTGGGACAATTATGTTTTTTTTATTAGAATTCATCGTAATAGTGAGTAATTTTTAATAATAATATTTATAACGTTACATATTCTGTGGTTATCCTGACGCTAAGTTCATCAAATGGATTCAGTTCAAGAGTGCAGCCACCACAAGCTTCTATTTCCATGAACCCTGAAGGATCACAATAAACACTTAAGCTGACCCCTTTGGACGAAGGCAATTGATCCGGGGGTGTATCGGCAATGTCGATATGAAACTGACCCTCAGACAACTCATCTACATATCGTTTCACCCGAAATTGATTCTCCAAAGTATATTCGATCCAGGGAACTTTCGAACTTAATCCCAACTGAAATCTGTGGTTTGTATCAGTTTCCACAACGTACGCCCCATTGATTAACCGACGTTGAGAACCGGATGGTTCGTACATGTCCCAAATATCCTCCTTCTGGAGAGGGGGTAAAGTTACTTTTCCGTTTTTTCCGGAATCAAACTGGCAAAGTGACCATGGGGCTAACAAAAATTCACCTTTGTGAAGCGTCTTCTTTCCCATATATCGGATTGTTTCCATCACATTCTGAACCAGACGGTCCTCTTTCCGGCGAATTTCAATAGTACGCTCAAATTCACAGGGGATACCCACCTGGAGGTTATTAACAAGGTCAATCTCCGCCCTGATAACGGACCGCCCATCAGCATGTGAAATTACTTCCCAAACAGCCCCGGTAATTGCCGGAGGCACACGCCAGTTGCCGGTTGTATATTCGTATCCCAATGTACTTCCTTCAGGGGCAGGCCAGAGCGCATCGCCACCCGGATTTTGATAGGTATTCTTGTTGGATCGGTTCTTTATTGCTGAAGGTACCACCTTGCTAATGACTTTATTGTTAATAACAGTAAATAGTCTGCCCTCCATGTCCAATGCTGCAATAACACCATTTTCGAGTGTCCCCGTCAAATGCGAGCGGCGATACGATTGTGATAATAAATCTATTAATTCTCTGCCTGTCATTTTGCTATTATTTGCTCATCCTTTTTTTCAAATCATTCAAAATGAATGTTTTTGCTTTATTGGCATAGTCCATGTTCGCTTTAACAGCAGATTGTGCATACCATTGCTTTCCGTCAAAGCGTTTCATATCCACGCCTTCAGGTGCAAATGCCATCATCAGTGATGTCTCTTGCTCTCCTGCATGGTCGATCGGCCAATGGCTCTGGGCTTCAGCACTCATAAAAGGTTCTATTTTTATCCAACTGAAAGGATCTGTTCCTGCATCATGTTCATCATAATAATTGGCAGATGCCGGGTTTTCTCCCCACCAGCCGTCACCTCTTTCTTTTTCAATAAATTCGAAAGATTCTTGTTTGGCTGCGAGTTTGAAAGCCAGGTCAGTAGGCATTCCGGCGACGAAGTTTTCACTTTGATGGTGGAAAAATACCCACACATTGCGGAACCCAATCCGTAACAGGTTATAAAATAGCTTTCTTGCAAACTTGTTTAAGGTATCAGCATCAACATGCATACCCCCTTTCCTTTCTGGTCCTGCTACAGCGTAAGAGCCTGCTCCGTAATAAAACGGAGGAAGCAATACTAAATCCATTTCTTTTTCAACCATTTCCAAAGCCCTTTGCACTA
>CAYZBC010000276.1:0-7170 GCA_964476535.1 uncultured Maribellus sp. | reverse complement strand
GGATGGCAAAATAATGTTGTGCCCCGGTATTTCTGGCAATAAACATATAATATGGAATACAATTCAGATTCACTTGTTTTCTCCACATTTCTGACCATATTTCAGGTTTGTCGTTAATGTGTTTCACTACAGGAGATTGTGTTCTGATTTGTGCCCCCGTACTTCTTAATCTTTGAATAGCTAGTTTTACAGCTTCCGTATCCAACTCTCGTGGATGGGTAAAGTGAGCCATTAAAGCCAAATTTATTCCTTTTGAAGTAATCATTTCAAACAATCTTAAAAAGTCGTCAGCATCATCATTTGAAATGAATTTATAAGGCCAGTAACTTAATGCTTTTGTGCCTATTCTGATGGTTTGAATATTTGTTTTGTTATGTTCAGAAATAAATGGATCGATATATTTTTTAAAAACTTTATAAGACATAGTCATTGGGTCGCCGCCAGTAAATAAAATATCAGTAACTTCCTGATGATTCTCTAAATACTTAATCAGTAATTCCGTTTCTTTCATGGCAAACTTTAATTCATCCAAGCCAATGAACTGAGGCCAACGAAAACAGTAGGTACAATAACTATGACATGTTTGTCCTGCGCTTGGGAAAAACAATACGGTTTCTCTGTATTTATGTTGGACACCATATAGCTTAACTCCATCAACCATGGGTACATTATAGTCTTTTTGTCCTGCAGGATTGGGGTTAAGCTGTAACCTGATTTTATGACTGACCTGCTGCTGAAATGCCTTATTTGTAGATTGTTCCAATGCTGCTGCCATTTCATCAAAATGTTGTGGCAATAACATTTCTTTTTTAGGGAATGTCAAATTAAAAATCGGATCGTTATCATAATTAGCCCAGTCAATAAGTTCATCTATAACATAATTGTTTACTTTAAACGGTAATACAGAACCTACTATATCTATATTGCGTTTACTCTCCTTGGATAATTGTTTAATTTGAGGAATAGTTCTATAATTACTTAATGAAAATGTTTTGAGTTTCATAGTCTTGATCTCCTTTCTTTACCACCTGTTGGCGGGAATAATTAAATTTTATGTTCTTTAAGAATAATCGCACCTTCTTCTATGCCAAGATGACTTGAAATAATTGTGCATTTTGCTTTTAGCAAGAAAAAAACTTGTCGGGTGCAATCAGATAGCCCTTCGAAGTTTCCTTGTCCTTTACTTATTACAAGGCCTGAAGTATTGAAAAGCTTAAGAAATTCAGGTGTGCTCTGATTGAATATAATACCCGGGGATTTACACCCTGAATCAATTAATTCGGCAACTTCATCTAATCCTGAGACAATAGCATCTTCTATGGTAACATCATTTATTATGGGAATTGATCGTACCGCATATTTTACCGGTTTTTTCAATTCTTTAATCAATATTTTATCAAAAACCGATTCTCCTACATTATCCCCAATATAAAGGATGTTCTCAGTTTTTTCCAATTGGGTTTTAAAAGCGCTGTAATCAAAAATAGCAAAGTCTTGTTTCAAAATATTTTTCACATCCTTTACGATATCAAATGATTTTTTGACTCCGAGATCAATAACATTTCCTGCAATAGCTATTCTTATGGCAGTTAGTAGTTTATCCTCTGAATTAGCCACTATCTTTTCCAATTCGGGATAAATAGCTTTTGTTTCAGCAATATGTTGTTGTTTAATGTCTTTATAAGGGTCACGGACACCGGTGACTTCGCTGACAATACGATAAATGTCCATTCCTATTTCAACAGGTGTGGCGTGTATCGAAATAGTTTTTATCAGTTCACCCGTTTCATTCAGAATTTGCTTTAATTTTTTTTCATCTGAAGTTGCCATTCGTCCTGCACGCAATGCTTGTTGCATAAAACAAGGAATACAATCAAGATATACTTTCATTACTTTGTAATTTTTAATTCATAAAAAACACCACGCTCAAACTGAATCGTTTTTATTTTATTCTTTGCTTCCAATGGCTCTAAATAAAAGATGTTTATACATAATTTTGTGGTTTTTCATCAAGCTTCTTCTTTTACCTGTTTGCCAAGATACAATTGAATTATTCTAATTATATTTTGAATATCCTTCGATTTTGGTAAAACATCGCCAATCATTTCTATATAATGTCTTGACTGAATACAATGGAAAGTCGCATCAAAATTGATATCAAAGACCCATCCCATCTGAAGTAGTTTGAAATCATTTAGATTCTTAACATTCTTAATATCAACTATTCTCATATTTGTCAAATCCTGATAAACCTCTTCTGAAATTCCTAATGTATTTGGAAGTTCAAGTTCAAGTGCTACATTTTGTTTACCGTTTTTTTGATTATAATAATCGGTAACAATCCTCCAAATATCCAGTTTATCCGCATCACGTAGCAATTTTGTATAAAACAAACAAGTATCTGTCTCCTTTTCAGGAAGTGATGCGCGATTATGGTACGATATTGTTCGGAGAATTAAACTTTGCATTGATTCATCCAATCTATTTAAAACGTTATTATCTTTTAATATTTTAACTCCTAATTTAGCATGATTTACTGATTTCTTGTCAACAAAGGTTTTAAAGCAGGCGTATTGCTCAAAACGACCAATATCATGGAAAAGTGCAATAATCGTAGATAAACGTAATTCATCATTATTCAATTCAATCTGTTTCCCAATTTTGAAAATTTCTTTGCATACTTGCATCGTATGATTTTCTTTCAAAATGATATTTTCCTGAACGTTTTTATCTCCATCTTTAAACGTTTGTACATAATGAAAAAACCAATCGTTCAAATACTGCACATCTTGTTCAGTTATGCTTATTTTAACTTTGCACATCCTATTTTATTTATATTTTATTTAATCCTTACAAATAGGATTTCAGCTTACTATATTTTTCCATAGTTCCCGGTTCAAAAGAAGGGTTATATAGAAGAGCAGATGGATGAGTCAGTGGAAATATTTTCATTCCATCCAGCACTAATAATTTGCCGTTTATATTTTTAAAACTCCTTTCTTCACGAGAAGGGTCAGCGTGATATTTTGTTACAATTGAGCGCGTTGCATAATAACCTAAAGGAACTATAATTTGAGGTTGAATAATTAAAATTTCTTCATCTAAAAAGGAGCTGCATAATTCAATTTCATTCCATGTAGGTTTCCTATTCTTTGGCAATATACATTTCACCAAATTAGTCATATACACCGATTGTCGTTCAATTCCTGCTTTTTGCAGCAATCTATTAAAAACCTTCCCCGAAGGACCAATAAACATTCTATTTTCGATATCTTCTTTCACTCCAGGAGATAATGCAACAAAAAGAATACTGGCACCAATATCTCCTTCACCGTTAAGCGCATGTTTTCGAGTAGCCGATAATGCACATTTTTCACATGCTCTGAGCTTATAATTCAAAACATCCAGTGACTCTTGTTTTTCAATTAAACTTAGTTGCTTCATCTTTTAAGTAAGTATTACATAGCTTATTGTTTTATTTAGATAATAATGCCATTTTTTCCCGAACTAATACTCCACCCCTTTTCTGGCCTCTACTCCATCATGGTAATAGTGTTTTATCTCTTTCATTTCTGTGATTAAATCGGCTATTTCATACAGGGCTTTTGATGCATAACGTCCGGTTAAAATAATTTCCATTTCTTTAGGTTTGGCTTTAAGTAGGTTTAACAGCGCTTCTTCATCAAAGAGATGATAATATAAAGCAATGCAAATTTCATCCAGAATAAGTAGGTCAACACTGTTTGATGCAATTATTGTAGCAATTTCGTTAAATCCAATTTGAGCGGCGTCAATATCTTTTTGGCTTGATTTATTTTTTATAAAACAATCCAACCCGTATTGTTTGATTTCAATTTCAGGAATTCGTTTGAATGTATTTAATTCGGAATAGGGCATACCTTTTACAAATTGCGCAATAAAAACACTTTTTCCTGCGCCAACAGCCCTAATTGACAAGCCGAAGGCTGCTGTTGTTTTTCCTTTTCCGTTGCCGGTATATAAATGGATATATCCTTTGTTTTGTTCCATTTCTAATTATATTTCTTTTCGATTTCCCGTATAATGTGAAAAATGGCTTTTGACATGTCAGCGTCTTTATTTTCGAGAATAATAGATTTCCCTTGGTCTGCAAGTTTACGTGCTTCAAGATTAATAGGAATTTCACCTAAAAAATCAACTCCCATTTCTTTCGCTTGTTTTTTGCCTCCACCCGAACCAAACAAATCTATCCGATGACCACATTCGGGACATATTAATCCCGACATGTTTTCTACAAGTGCAATTTTTGGTATATTCATTTTCTTTGCCATGCTGATAGCTCTTGCAGAATCTATTAATGATACTTCTTGTGGCGTGGTAACTATAATTGCCATATCTGGTTTCATATTTTGCACAATTGTAAGAATTTCATCGCCAGTACCAGGAGGTAAATCTGCAATAAGATAATCCAGATTTCCCCAATCAGCATTCCCCAAAAATTCATTTATCATTTTAGAACGCATTGGTCCCCGCCAAACAACCGCCTGATTGGGCGGGAGTAAATTTGCCATAGAAATAACTTTAACCCCACAACTTATTTGCGGGATAATTTTGCCCTCATTGGTGTGTACCTCCCCTTTAAGTCCAGTCATTTTAGGAACATTTGGTCCGGTTATGTCTGCATCAAGAATTCCTGTTTTATAATTATGAACCTGCAACCCATAGGCAATATTTACACTTACTGTTGTTTTGCCTACTCCTCCTTTACCACTAAACACGGCTATACAGTGTTTAATTTGGCTAATGTTCTCGGCTATTTTTTGGGTTTCAAGTTCAATGTTTCCTTTTTGTTCTTTTGTAATCATAATCGATTCCTTCCTTTTTTATTCTAATGAAAATTGGGTTGTTTTAAGATTTTTTGATTTATTTTATCGTTTTAGTTCGTATTCTGAAATTTGATTCCTGTTATTTTTTCGTTTTCCGGATGGTTAATTTCTTTTATCCTTTTTTTATTTTATTTAATTTTCCTGACAATAGTTTTCGTTTTAACGGACTTAATCTATCGATGAAAAGAATACCTTCCAAGTGGTCGTATTCGTGCTGAAAAATCCGGGCTTTTATTCCGTCAAGTCTTTCTTCTATTAGATTAAAATTTATATCATAATATCGTACGTCAATTGTTTCGGGCCGAAGCACATCTTCATAAATACCCGGTATGCTGAGGCAACCTTCATTATAATATTCTTTTTCTTCGCTTAACCCTACAATTTCAGGATTTACAATAGCGTTCTCAATTTTTGTAATTAATGAGTCTTCTTCTGTAAGAGGGGAAGTATCTATAACAAATATTTGTTTCAGTATCCCTACTTGTGGCCCGGCAAGCCCTAACCCTCCTTCTTTTTTAAGAGTACTAAATAAATTTTCTACAATTAATGCAACATTGTCATTTTCGGTTATTTCAACCGACTTTTTCCTAAGAATAGGAGATCCATATTTAATAATTTTAAAACCCATAGTTCTAAGTATGAAATTTTTTGAATGAAAATACTTTTGAGATATAATTAATCGTCTTACTATTTTACGAGATTGCTCCTACCGGACAAGCATTTACACATGCTCTGCATTTTTTGCAGTTTACTATTATTATTTTGGCTTTACCATCTTCCAGATGAATAGCTTCGGAAGTACATATATCTACACATGCACCGCAACCGATACAAAGTTCAGTATCAATATTTGGAAAGCTTGAGGTTTTTGCAGTATTATTAGAAACCTGTTGCTTGTTGCTATTTGCTGACGGAGCTTGCCTTACAAGCGGAATGTTACACTTAGGACATATTACTGTATAACAAGGCACACCTCGTTTATGAGCAACGGAGTAATTGCATTGAGGGCAACTACAAATACCAAACGGTGTTGAACCCATCCCTCTATGATATAATTTATTTTGTTGATTTTTTCCTTTCCCGAACATGGTATTTATTTCTCCAGTATTATTCTATTTTTTAAATTGTTCAATTGTTTTTTTAAAAGTTAATGCAACCAGGTGTGCGCAATGTTTTTTTTGCTCTGGCACCTCACCCATATGTTTTAGTAAATCTGTCTCATCAAAATTCTCACAATCCTTCAATTTTTTACCAATTATCATTTTAGTTAAAGCGGAACCGAATATTAAAGTACCTACACATCCGATAACTTGAAATTTAGCGTCAGTTATAACATCCGATATTTTCAAAAACAGTTCCATCGTATCTCCGCAAGGACCAGTATATGCGAAATGCGCATCTGGTTTTTCAATCCTTCCGATATTCAAATGATTTTCATAATATTCTATTGCCCTATCGGAATATCCAGACGTTTTCAATAAATCACGAATCGTATTCATAATATTATTTAAATTATAGATTAAACAAAGAGAGGCTAATTTAGCCTCTCTTGAATTAATTTAAAAGCCGCTTCTAAAACGGTTTTGTCGTCCCATTCCGAAACCACGTCCACCTCTACCTCGTGCAAAGCCAAAACCTCTTCCCTGAAAATTTTCAGGCATACTTTCATTGGCATTTTCTTTTGATTCGGCAGTTTGATTTTGTGCGTTAGTTCCTAAGTTAGTGCACCGTCCCATTCTACGGCCTGTCATAGGACCTTGTCCCATTGGACCTGTTTGATTAAAACCAGGCATAATAACCTCCTTTTTTAAATTATTAAAACTATTTTTTATCGTATTGCAAGCGTTTTCCTTTGCGTTTACCTTCACCGGAATGTCGTTTTTTACCCATTTCTTTAACTAGCCCTTGTAATTTTTTATAATTAAAACTTGTAATTAAATGATTTTATCTGCACCCGAGAATATTTCTTCAACTTCTAGTTTGGCGACACCATAACCAGGCATATCTGCCATATTCCATTTTTTCATATCATCAAAGGCCTTACCTTCGGTTTCGTATTTTATAGTACCTTTTAGTTGATATGCTTTTTTTTCTTTAGTAATAAACAGTAATGTTGCCTTGTCATTTTCCAGAATATTCTGGTAGGTTTTTTTGAATTTATTATTTGCCACTAAAACCAAACTATCTTCAAACAAGGCTACACAGGTTGCATAAATTGAATTCGGCACTCCTTGTTTTGATACGGTTGTTAGCACAATAGGATCTTGTTTAAGATCCCAAGCTTTTTTTACTTCTTCAGAAATTT
>CAYZBC010000275.1:0-7188 GCA_964476535.1 uncultured Maribellus sp. | reverse complement strand
TGGAAACAGTATTTAAAAGAAGTCGATGAAGAAGCAGATAAAGAGGTGAGGTTAAAGACAAAAAGAGGTCTAGTAGCAGGAACAGAGGCATTTATTAGAAAGTTAGAGAAAAGATTGAAACGTTCATTAAAATGCTTAGACCCTGGGAGACCCAAAAAAGGGAGTTGACCCCTTTTAAACCTTATTTCATACGCAAATCGAAAAAAATGTGAATTTTATCAAAAAATCACTTGACTGACTCATCTCTGGTTACTAATAATTTTCATTATTAGAGAATCAAATGTCCTATCACTTACAATTCACCGATAAATTTAAAGGAAAATAGAAATGAGTAATAAGGAATCTTTTGAAGAGCGTCATCTCGCCTTGCGTAACCGCTCCCGGCGTATCATATTTAACAATGACGGCTGCAATGTATTCACTCTCTAGACCGTGAACTTATGGCTGAGAACCTCTTGTCTATGCGGACCCGGGATCTGGCGGGAACTCATGTAGATGTAATCTCCTATACAACGATCAGCTCTGGGTTCAGTCTTTTTACACATAATACCCATGTGGGTGAGGTGTTGACGAAGAACCATCCAACACTGAAAAATAACATTGCACCTGCACTGATTGACCAGGGACGGGATTGCCTGCAGATCATGGTCGATTTCGGGCTTCCAGAAATACGTGACTTGGCTTACCAGTTTGTGGAGGAGGTCTGTCAAAACTATGATATCGATGGATTGGAGCTTGGTTTTTTAACACCTATGGGATATATTGAGAATTACAATGGAAGTCTTAAACAAAATGAAAAAAAATAATATAAGAAAACGGAGGTAGTGTGACATGAAGAAAAAGGAAAGTATAGTTTCAGCGATTTTGGGAATGTTATTTCTCGCATCAACTATTTTTGCAGGAGATATTGATATAAATGAGAAATATGTTTATCACTATAGCAGGATAGAGGATAAACAAATAGAAAAACATCCTGAGAGGATTCTACTCTGGAGTTTAGGGACACAAAACTGGCGTCCGTATTCACCTATAACAGGAAATGTCATGCGCGCAGATATACATAAAGGCAGAAAAGTGAAAACCACTCGTGAAGAGGGAAGTACAACAGTTTATGAAGAAGGGATAATAATCGGCAGAACGAAAAGCACGCCGGATACGAAATACTTTAATAATGAAGAAATCGCCACATACAAAAGGACTAAGACTTTTTCTCCAGATGGAGAAATAAAAGTCCATTTTGAAGGAACAACCTTACAGGAATTGAGATGGCGTGGTGATAGCGCAAACGTTGTGACCATTTCAGGAAAAGCGTGCAGGGGAAGGATGTTTTTTTATAAAGCAGGAGAGTCAATGAAAAGTGGAGTTATCCCTGAGAAGTGGGAAAAGGGGATGCCTGGGCAGATTTTTGCCAGCATAGGATTAGATTTCTTGAGGATAGACACTGCTCAAGGACCTCTAATAATAAAAGGCATCAGTGAAGATTTTTTTGTGTATCTTATTGATACGACGAGCTGGGGCGATAAAAGCGGTAATATTTTGTTCAGAATTGTGCCCGTGCAGATGGTGGTCAAGAATGTCGTAGCAGAAAAAGGGTTTATTTTTATTCTTGATTATACCATTCAACTTCCACCACAAGAGGAGGAATAAAAAATAAAAATAACACGAACTATACTTTTAGTACTTATAGGGATGTTTCTTTCCGCATCAACCGTTTTTGCCGAAGATATTAATCTAAAGAAAAACATTCCTTCCTTTATGAAGGAAGAGCTCGGATATCCAAGAGAAGACGCAGGCAAGCCTTATCGCAAATATGAATTCAGCAAAAAGGAATTAACATTACCTGATTATACGTTCACCCCTGATAGTTGGAAAGTAATTGACCTTAACGGAATATGGAAATTAAAGAAGCTAAAAAATACTTATCGCTCAGAGCAGCTTGAATCTCCTATTGAAGAGAATGAGATAGAGCTTGGATACTGGAAGAAAGACTTTGACGATTCCGTCTGGATGGATTTTGCCGTTCCTATGCCCTGGGACAGGAAACCTGAAGGAGGGTTTGATCGTTTTGACGGAGTGGGCTGGTACCGCAGGTATGTTACTGTTCCTCAAGAGTTAAAAGGCAAGAGGTTAATTCTCAAGTTTGACAGTATTGATGACGACGCTATAGTCTGGGTAAATGGCAAAAAAGCAGGGGAGCATAAAGGTGGATACACCGCATTTGAGTTTGATGTAACGGATTCACTGAGAATTGGAGAGAAAAACAGCATATCAGTCAGGGTATTTAATAACAGCATAGACTACGGAGATACAGGCTGGGCGCCCCGTGGCGGGATAATGGAGTCCGTAAAGCTCACTGCTGTGCCGGAGATTTATGCAAAAAGAGTTTTAGTAACTCCGAAACTTGACACCTCCAGTATAGATGTAGATTGTTTGCTAATCAACAATCACAATTCTGAAAAGAAGATAAATTTATGTTACAAGTTATCAACAGCAGATAATACGGTTTTATCTAAAATTAACAGGAAAAACTTAAAAAAAGTTACTCTCAATCCAGGAGAGAACAATATTTCTGTAAATATAGAGGTAGCTAATCCCATCTACTGGGAAATGGATAATCCGCACTTATACAGTCTTGAATTGTACGCGGGGAAAAAGCCCGTATCAAGGACAAGGTTTGGTTTCCGGGAATTCAGCGCAAAAGGATACCACTGCTACCTTAACGGCAAAAGACTCTATCTGATGGGGGACAGTGAGGGCTCCACCTCCTTTTGCCGCGGCGTTGATATAAGGGTATTTAATAAGAACAATATTTTCAGAAAAGATTTGATAGTGATGAAAAAAGCCAATATAAACTATATCAGAGCGAGAGACAGATATCCTGAGATATTCTACAGACTCTGTGACGAGATAGGTATCTTACTTATGGAAGAATTTACTAAAACGAGTACGCTAAAAAGAACATTGCTTGAGAGAAAAACCCCGCAAATAAGCGAGTGGGTGTATCAGGTATATAACCATCCTTGTGTGGTCATATGGGATTTTGGAAATGAACTGCATGAAGGATGGGCAGCAAAATTTGGGAAAGACGAAAGGCTTCAGCCATTACTTAATCAGTGGTATAGGACAGTAAAAGAAATAGATAGGCAGAAAAGACCCATAACTCTTTCGTCCGGCAGAATTCCTGAAAAAGGTGATTTGTCGGATCTGGTCTCGATTCATTTCTATATCGGCACAATTGCCGGCAGACCTTGGACATTCATGGGCCCATACATTGAGCGTATGAGAAAAAGCATAGACGAGAACATAGGAAAGATCCCCATGACCTCTGATGAAAGTATGGATTTAACTCTAAAAACCCATCCCGGCAGTATCAGATTGGCGAGGGAGACGTTTCCCGGGAAAACAGTTGACAAGAGAAAATATCTCAAGTTCATAGGTTTTTCACATATGGCCCCCCGGGCCTGGGCAGCCCTAGGCGGCGCACACACCTATGCAGATCAATACGCGATGGCGGATTTCCAGGCGGATTATACAAAAAGGCAGATGGAGGAGTATAGAAGAGCAGGTGATATCTTGGCGGGTTTCGGTCCCTACGGGCAAAAACCCAAGATAGTATGGAAGCAGAGCTTTGACGATAGTGTCTATTATCCCTATACGTGGAATGAGAACCGTTATGACAAACAATTCAGGAAAGAACATGGACTGAAGGAATTAATATATGTAAAATCCCCTTATTGGTATATGCTGAGGAGATGTTTTAATCCACTGTTTATCTGTTTTAACCAATATAATCAGAATCTTTTTGCAGGGGATTTTTTGCAGACAAAAATCTATTGTATTAACGATTCCTATAAACCTCAAAAAGATTGCTGGATAAGACTGGTTATCTATGATAATGCAGGTGAAAGAAGCATATATCAGGAGGGAATGGAAGTAGGAGATGTGGAGGCAAATTCAAGAAAGATTATGGATTATAAATGCCGGATATCTTCGAATCTGCCAACAGGTAATTACAAAATAGGAGTTTTCTTATATGGACAGAAAAAGATCGTATCTAATAATTACTACAGGATATATGTAGTAAACAGAAAAAACCTTCCAAGCAGAATAGAGAGCAAGGCAAATATCGCTCTCTATGATATAGCAGGAGCTCTTTTCGGGATGAAAGGGACAAAGGACATATTAGATAATTTAAAGATAAAATATACCCATATTAAAAATTTCAGCAATTTTGATAATTATCAGGTATTAATAATAGGAGCAAACTCCATAGATACTAACGTAATGAAAGCAGGGAATAAAATAACTGAGTGGATAGAAAAAGGCGGCAGGCTCTTGAGTTTTGAACAGATTTTTGCAGGAGAAATCCCATGGTGTAGCAACTATACTATAGCAGAAGGTTTACCTGGAGCATTTGTGGATACACTTGACTGTCGTCATCCTGTGTATAACAACTTGAAGCAGGAAAACTTTGATACATGGAATGGCAAAAAAGGAGTGATATTCAAAAGCGCTATCATGCCAATTGACGAGACCGTGGTGGCAAGTGGAGCCTATGCAGCCTACTCCCGGGACAAAGAGGCTATTCAAATGACTGTCCATGAGTTCAGACTTGGCAGAGGAACAGCACTTCATTCGCAGATAGAAGCTACCGATAGATATGGCGAGGACAGTGCTGCCACAAGGTACATACAGAATGTCTTAAATTACGTGTTGACCATGGAAACAACGGGGAGTGTCACATCCGTAAAGCCGAAGAAAGCTAAAATCATCAGCCCTGAAGAATGTGTTTTTGTGGATTTGGCTCCCTATGTCAACCGAAGTTTCACTGATGAGATAAAGGATGATAAAAAAGGTGGTTGGGATGACAGTGGGAATAATGACCTAAGGAAAATGCCAACGGGCAGACAGGTATTTAATGGAATCCCTTTTGAGGTTATAGACCCAGCCAGGAACAGCGGCAAGTCCTGTATCGTATTGAAAGGATCTGAAAGAGACAAGAAAGATTTTCTACCTAGACAGGTAACCAGAATAAGAATAGATAAAAAGGTAAAATCTCTGTATTTTCTGCATACTGCCACTTACTGCCCACGGAGCGTGGCGATAGCAAAATATATCATCCACTATGAAGATGGGACAAAAATAGAAAAAGAACTCTTGAGTGGAAAGGAGATAGCTGACTGGTGGAGTCCGCGTAATCTGGAGAAAGCGAAAGTAGCTTTTTGCACGACAAATCCCTATGGTGCACGGGTGGGAATATACGCAATGAAATGGAATAATCCCTATATTATGAAGAGAATTAAGAGTATTGATTTTATTTCTGAAGAGAAAGCTGTACCAATTTTAGTTGCCATTACAGGTAGAGAATTGCAAGAAGTATTGGAACCTGAATAATATTAGATAAACATTTGAAAGCCTGAAGAGGGGAAATTGGTCAATGAATTAGCGCTACATAAATCAATACGATATGGAAGGGAAATGGTTCAAAGGGAATTTACATGTTCATACAACTATTTCGGATGGAAAAAATTCTCTGGCACAGATGATAGCTTTCTATAAACAGAAAGGGTATCATTTTTTAGGCGTAACCGAATAGCTTTTAATCCTAATTATGTAGCAAAAAGATTAAAAGAGAATGGACTTAAAATAAAAGATGAGAAAATTGAAGATGATAAATTCTTTCTTAAGAGACTGCGGAGGAAACAATGATTAGAAAAGTTTTTTACTCAGGAGTAGTTTGTTTTTGGTAATACTGTTTTCTTTTTATACTTATTCAGAAGATTTATCAAAGAGTAATTCTAGTAATTCTCAAGAGGACATTAAGGCTTTAAGTATCATAAACGCCACTCTAAAAAACAAAGAAACACTTTCCTCTGCAAAGGTTAAATCTTTGCGTTTTGAAAAACTTAATATATTTAGAAGACTAAATATATTTGATGATGAGAAAAAACTTTTAAACAAATTGAAAAGCTTGTACCCTGAAATTTTGGGTATTTATAGGTATGAAGGGTGGATGTATATGGGGGAAAATGATTTTAAAAATACCATAAAATCATATGAATACTATCTTGCAAACATACCATTAAATGAAAAATACAAAGATGATATTAAGTCCATCAAGGATAATTTGCTTTTTTGTTATAACGCAGAAGGTCAATGGGAAAAGGCGCTGACGTTGAGCAGAACTATAAAAAAACTTCGGGAAAAAGCTGAAGGAATTGAGAAGAAAAAATAGATAATGAAAAACATATTTAATAAAAGAACAGTATTGTTAATATCTCCTATATTGTTATTTATTCTGGCTATGCTTGTAACATCAAGTACCACACCTGTGGTTTTAACATCTGCGTTGTAGGCTTTGTTAATTTATTCAGTAATGGGATATTTTGTGTGGATTCCTAGCCAGTTTGTTTATTTGATTTGCCATGCTGATTATGATATCGTAATACTAGTAGTGAAATTGATTGGGATTGGGATGACGGATAGGCGGAAAGGAGAATAAAAATGACTGTTCAGTTAGTAAAAGGAAAAAAATATAGTGGGCAGTATGTAGCGCTTAAAAGCTTTGAAGATGATACAGTTATAAGTAGTGGGGGTCGTATACAAGAAGTTTATGAAAAAGCTGCTAAAAAAGGATATAAAAATCCTGTTATAGCGCATGTTCCTAAAAAAGATATGGTTCAGATTTTCTAATGGAATTGATGGAGAATGGAATGAAAAAGGTTGGAGTCGGGCTTATAGGGTTTGGGACAATAGGCACAGGTCTTGTAAAAATAATTCAGCAAGAGAAACAGGTAGAGTTGAAGTATGTAGCGGATTTAGATATCACAAGTTCTAGATCTGTGAAGATCAATAAAACCTTACTTACTATTGATGCAGACAAGGTATTAAATGACCCATCGGTTGATATAATTGTAGAGTTAATAGGTGGCATACAGCCTGCTAAGAAGTTTATACTTAAGGCATTAAAAAATAAAAAACATGTTGTAACAGCTAATAAAGCGCTTCTTGCGACTCACGGTGATGAGATCTTTCAGGCGGCAAAAGATAATAATGTGTGTATAAAATTTGAAGCAAGTGTTGCAGGAGGTATTCCTATTATAAAAGCCGTCAGAGACAGTTTTCGTTCATCGGATATAACATCTGTTTTAGGAATAGTTAATGGAACATCCAATTTCATACTTAGCA
>CAYZBC010000274.1:0-7205 GCA_964476535.1 uncultured Maribellus sp. | reverse complement strand
AACCATAGCACTTAATGCACCTATAACGAGCGCAACGACGGTAGACATCGACGCTGACGACGTGACGACGATAGCAGCACTGGGCGACATCAACGCTGGCGGCGTGGTGACATTCGGTGCAGCCAAGGCAGGTACGTTGACGACATCGGGCGATGTTGACACCAGCGATGACAACGTAACCTTTACCAATGCGGTTACCCTGGGTGGTAACGTAGATATTGACACAGATGCAGGCGCAGGGAATATACTTTTTAGCACTACAATAGATGGTGATTTTGATTTGACCTTGACCTCAGGCACTGGCAATATCGATATAAACGGTGTTGGTGGTGGAGTTGGCACAGGGTTAAATAGCCTTTTTGCCACTGGCGCTGATGTAGAGGTTCAGGCCATCACAACTAATGGTATCCAAACTAATAACAATGGTATTCTGTTGCGTGAGACCGGAGGCGGAGACGTTACATTCAATGGCGCTCTGACTGCTTCTGGCGGCAATATTGCTATTTCTACTGATGCGGCTTTAGCCATCTCCCAAGATATAAGCGTTACTGGCGGTTATGATGTTCTCATTGGTTATATCGCAAACGGTGACATCGCTAATTCGCCTTCTTCTATCACTCATACCGCCAATAATATTAGCACGACTGGTGGTGGTGATGTGCGCATTCAGATTGCTGGTACTGGAACTGACTATCAACAGAGCGGTGGAGGTTCCATCGGTACTGTAGGGACTCCAGTTTCCGGCAGCATCTACATAGACCCTCCAGGAAATATTGAAATCGGCGGCTCCGGCATGGATGCCAATGACGATATTATTGCCGAGGCCGGTGGTAATATCACAATTAGCGCTAATGTTACTGCAGACCGCGACATCATTCTTCGGGCAGATTCTGATAGTACGGGAGCCGGGGATATAATTCATTACATTGGTGCAATTACTGCTGATGACGCTGGTGACGACGTAGGCGGTATAATGATGGCCGGGTTTAATATTACCCTTGATGATGCTACTGAAGCGGGCATTGGTGGCGGTCTTACGGCCAAAGGTGTTGTTTCTAATAACCATCAGCCTCCGGGTGGCAATGGCGATGATAGTGTAAGTATTGCTCTCCTGGCTGCTAACAATGTAGTTATAAATGAGGGTATTACGGCTGACGGCAATCTTGTAATCAGTGCGGATGCTGATTTGTCGAATGTAGATAATAATTGGCCGCTACCGATTTCTGGAACGATTGACGGCCCAGTACCTGATGGCACTGGTGATGTTACGATAAGCGCTGGCCTGGCAAATACTTATGGAGCGGCACATAACATCGGTATTTACGGTGCGGCCATTTCAATTCAAGGAATTAATATTACAACTGCGGATTCGAACAACAAAACCATTAGCTTGTTTGCTGGTGGCACAGTGGACCGCAGCAACAATAGTGATAATTATCACAGCGAAGCAGCTTTGGTAATGTATGCTGTGCATGATTTGGCCGTAAGTTCTGGCACAACCATGGAAACCTTCGGTGCCGGCGTTACTGGTCATGTGTTATTTGCAAACGGCTTTGATTTTTCAGCTGTCAATAATCCTGAACTTTTAGGCATCACTGATAGGCCTCAGGATCTGACCGGTACATTTGTCATGAACGGGACAATTAACGCCGCCGGCGGCATCGAGTTCCGCGGTGTGAATATGACCGTGGCCAATCTTGCGTCTTATCAGTGGATTGATGTGGAAAGCACTACCGGTTATCTTACTATTTCCGGCGATTGGGCCGCTGAGACTGACAGGGGAACTACCGGTCTGACAATCCGTGCCCAGGCCGCGACCGATTTAACCCTCAACGCCCTGACCACCCTTAGCGGCGATTGCTCAGATGATGGCGTAGGCGTGGCTAACGGGAATATCGGGCTGGGCGCAGGCGCAGCCTATACTATTGCCATAGCGGGTAATGTGGGGACGGATTCACTCAACACGCTTAATAAAGCCTATGACGTTATAATCGGTGATCACGTTGTCAATGCCAATGTGACTGAACCTTCTACTATTACACAGAGCGGGAGCTCAATAATAAGCGCCACCAACGATGTGAACATTGCTTCAAGCACATCATTCATCCAGAGCGACACTGCCACGATTGGTTCAAGCGGCAACGAAATCGGGAATAATGTCAGTATCGATACCGATGACATTCAGATAGATGGCACGGGTATTTTCTCGACGAGTAATATTGTTTTAGTTGCCGATAGTCCTACAGGTGGAATAGCTGATCAAGGTATTCATATAAATAATGCTGATATTATTAGTACTAATGGCCTTGTTAACCTACAGGCAGACGGTACAGATGACAATGAAGGTAGATTCTTAATGGAAGGCGACTCCAGAATAGTTGCTGATGCTAATAATAGTGCAGTTGGTGCAGGCACATTAACTATTGATGGACAAACTGTTACCTTAAATGGTGTTGATGGCGGTGCTCTGACTGAAGTACTTTCCGGTGGGGTAATGAATATTACTGCCGACGCGGCTATCCTGATTGGTAATGGCGGCCTTGATACTGATGTAGCCACAACCGCTCTAAGTACGTCAGGTATTACCATTAATGCTGGAACTACCGCGACAATCAGTGGTGGTCAGGAAGATGCTGACGGAGCCTATAGTTTAACAGGCGGTACTAGAGTAACTGTTGAAGGGGCTTCGACCTCAATCACTGGCTCATCAGTTGCTATTACTACAACTGATAATGATATTACCTTAGACATGGGCGGTAACATTGCTGCAGATGCTACTAGTGTTACGATTACCGCTACAGCTGGAGCAAATGGCGATGTATTATTTAGCGGCGACGGAAATATTACCAGTGCTGGTGGAAATATTGATGTTGATGCTGATCTTACTATAGTTCAGAGCGGCGCTGGGGACATGATTTCTACTGGTGGCAGCATCACCCTTGATGCAGGCACAGAGGTTTCCCAAACTGGTGCTAATGCTTTAATAGATTCTGATGATGATGTTTTGATTGGTCAGGTGACTATTCCTGTAACGATTACGATCAGCGGTACAGGGACATCAGGTATTACAGCAGATGACCTTATTACAATAGATGCTTCAGGCGCGATTACGATAGAAGATGATGCGGTTCTTCAGACAACTGACGATGCGGCAACTGGCACAATTGATATAGCTACAACAGGTGGCGCGATTACTTTAGACGGCACTGCGCAAATTATTGCCAATGCGTCAGATACTGACTCCAACTTGATTATGCAGGCAGATTCTATGAGCCTGATTTCAAATAGCACCACTGAAATGCAGGCTGGCGGATATGCTGATTTACAGGCTGATAATGGCGGTATTACTTTTGGTGTATTAGCAGGAACTATCGCTACTGACGTGCAAGCAGTCGGTTACATATATGTTTCTGCAACCAGTCATGTTGTTCAGACAGCAGGTAGCGGCAGCAACTTAACTTCCACCGGTTCTTCTGTGTCCGTTATTTCTACTGCTGGTAATGTTGAAATAGATCCTATTACTTCAAATACGTTCGTAGATATTGCTGCAGCCGGAAGTGTTACCATCACGGGTAACATTACCGCTGAAAATAGTTACATTTATATTCGCGCTGATTCCGATGCCAGTGGAACAGATGGCGATGACGTTATTATTTCTGGTGTCGGTACACGCATTCTTGCTGATGACCAGGATAATGACGGTGATGCTGTAATCTGGATTCTGGGTGATGATGTAACTATCGGAACATTAGGCTCAAATCCAACAGGCGGGCTTCAGGCGGACGGAAGCGATCTTACTGGCGATATCGTGCCTGGCCGTGAGTTTGGCATTGCAATACTAGCCCAGGAAAATATTACGTATGATTGTGAGATTCAGGCGACTACAGGCAGTATTTATATCTATGCAGATGCACCGGTTAGTAATTTAACTGGTCACTCGCATACTGTCGCTGTTGGCTATGCATTACCGGGTTTAACTGCAATTGGTAATAACGGGGTGGCTGCTACCGGTACAGGAACTATTACTAATAGCGGCAGCGGTTCGCTTGTGGCACAGGGTATAACGAGCGATCTCATAATGAATGCGCCTGAGGCATTGACCATAGATAATACAACTGAGGCGGGACGGAGCGTTCTCATCTATACGGCGAAGGGTATCACAATAAACGCAGACACGGGTGTGGGAGCCAGCCACGGACATATTATCCTCTATGCCGACTCTGCCAATGATAGCGACGGCACTGCGTTTACCGGGGATGTCGCAGGAGATGGTGTCCTGACAATGGCAGACAACAGCACGGTCGTTGCCAATCTGGACAGCCCATCAGAGGGCTATGTCTATCTATATGGCTGCTCACTGATCCTTGATAATGTCCAGGCGAATGGTCAGGACGGTTCTGGAGTTGGGATTCTGATAACTGCTAATGACCGTGGAGCGGATAATGCTTTGGATATTTCAGTTATCGGTGATTTAGACAGTAACTATGTCGGTGCTGACATCGAATTCGTAATGACAGATGCCGGTGTTGCTACATTTGGAGATATAACTCAAGGGTCTGGCACGCAGTGGACATCTGCCGGCACTATACTTTTCGACTCTGCAGCCCCCGCTGAATTACATTCAGTAACATTCCAGGGTGATGTTACAACTTCCGAGGCTATGGGCGTTACTGTATACGATGATGGTAATCATGATAGCCTTATTGCCATGACAGGTATCGGCACGATGACCATCGGCGGTACTCTTACATATACGGCAACGGATGGTACCGGTGGTTCAATTACTCAGAGCGCCGGAGATGTTGTTACCAACACTGGAAACATTGTTTATACTGCAGAAGATATTACGCTTTCCGGTGGGACAAGCGAAGCCAACAGCGGCTGGATAAATATGACCGCAGCAACTACTAATTTAACAGCCAATGCTTTGACTGCGGATACCAATAACACAGCCGGCAATGGTGCCGCTATAGAACTGAGTGCCGCAAATGGAGATGTTAATGTTGGCGGTGCAATTAATACTGATAGCGGTGATACGCGTCATGTATGGATTGACCCGGTTAATGTCACCATAAGTGCGCCAATTACTGCTACAGGACATGTGACAGCATTTGCTACTAATAATATAGCGGTGAATGCTAATATATCCACAACTGGTACAAATATGGAAATCTGGCTACGTGCTGATGATGATGGAACTAATGAGGCAACACGTGGTGCTGCTGTTGGCGCTAATGGTCAGGGCAACTTAACAATGGCTAATGGCACATCTCTTACTACAGCAAGTGGAGATATTACACTTTCCGGTGAAAATGTCACGCTCTATACAGTAACATCTGGTGGAGCGTTGGATATTGATGCTGATTTGAATGATAGTGTTGCAGGAGCAGGCGATGTTTCTATAAATGGAACTTTACGCGGCACTGCAGTTACTATAGATTCAAATGATGGTTCAGTATTTGTGAATGCTGACCCTAATAACTCATTGGGAACATTTACTATTAATACAGCAGGTGAGACGGTATTCCTGTCTGTCAATCTTACAAGCGCAGGTCTTGTTACTCTTACCCCAGCGGTAACCTTAACAGGAGATAGTACAATAAGTGGAAATCTTTCTAATGCAGGCGGCGGAGTAACGATAACCGGAGAATTAAATAGCGATGCTGATGCAGGAAATAGCTTGACAATTTCTACAGGCAGCGGCGATGTTACAGTAGATGCTATTGGTAAAACTACAAATCTTAATTCTGTGACTATTGCATCAACTGGAATAACCACGCTTAATGATAATATTACAGCCGAGAATAATGTTGACCTGAGTGGCGCAACTAATGTTGACCTTGGGGCAGATGTTACCCTAACATCTGATTCCGGCAATATCTATCTCAATGGCGAGTCCGTTGATGGTAACCAGACATTAGCTGTAACTGCAACACAGTGCGATATTTATCTTGATACCATTGGAACTACTGTGAATTCATTTACTGCTACTGCCGGAGGAACTGCATATCTTAACGGCAATATTACAACAGATGCCGGAGCAATAGATATGAGTGCCTGCGATAACATTGTCTTGGGGGCTAATATTATTCTTGCTTCAGGCGATAATGCTATAGATTTGGGCAGCACTGACAATACCAGAGTAACTGGCAATCATACATTAACTTTAACTCCCGGCGCTGCAGCAATTACGTTAGATAATGTTGATGTAGCTACGTTAACGTTCACAAATGGTTCACAAGTAACGCTTCATGGCGATATAGTAGTAGATAATCCTTTAACTTTTGCTCCTATAACCGATGGTGATACAATTATTCTTGCTCACAACGCTAGCATTACAACAAATGGCACTGCTCTTACAATGACCGATGAGGATGTGACTGGCACTTTTGACTTTACTATTAATACAGGTCTTGGCACAGCATCCTTAGGGGAAATCGGAACAACGGATAATTTAAGCACCTTCGCTGTTATTGCAGATGGCGTATTAACATTGAACGGTGCAATTGAAGCCAATGACGGTATTGATTTAAGCGGCGCTTCAGATATCACCCTTGCAGCAGTTTCAGGCACATTTACTACTGTCGATAGCGATATAAAACTCACTGGCGCAGTTGACGGCGGAGTTGCCGTAGTCATTAACTCAGGTAGCGGGGATGTTATGTTGGGCGCAATGGGGCAGAATGATCCTATTGCAAGTTTGGCAGTAACTTCCACAGGAACCACAACATTACAGGGCGATATAACTGCGGATGATGTTGCAGGCATTACATTCGCAGCTGCGGATGATTTATATTTAGAAGCAGGCATTGAACTAAAAACCACAAATGCTGCAGGTGATATCGTATTTGGCGATAATGTAGATGGTGCTTATGCTTTAGTTGTAAGCTCAGGCCATGATATAACTACTGTGGCTATGGGGGCGAATACAGTTTTAGCGTCTCTTAGTGCTACAGCAGCTAATGAACTAACTGTTGGCGATGATATAACAGCAACAGGTAACCTTGAACTTATCGCAACAGTTAATGACGTGAACGTTGGCGGTGTTCTTGTTGGTCATGATGTAACAGTGAATGCCGGTGTAAACGCTAATATAACAGTAGCCCAGAATAACACGTCTGGCAGTATCACATTAACTGCCGGAACCTTAATAGATATAGATGCTACGATTGAAGCATTAAATGATTTAACACTTGAAAGCGCAT
>CAYZBC010000273.1:0-7247 GCA_964476535.1 uncultured Maribellus sp. | reverse complement strand
GTGGGAGGTGCATCAGTGAGACAAATAAATTATCTCACTGACCATCTACCCGATTTTTAAAAGTTAAAGTAAATATTATATTACTTTCACGTTAGATGCGTTTAATCCTTTTGGACTTTCCTGCACATCATAGCTTACTTTGTCTCCTTCAGTTATTTCATCTACTAATCCATTTAAATGGACAAATACATCTTTACTCCCATCATCAGGAGTAATAAAACCAAAACCTTTAGAATTGTTGAAAAATTTTACTGTACCGTTACTCATTATTTATAATTTAATTTAAAAATACAAACGTAATATTATATTTTAAATTTGATTGTATTATTTTATATTTTTTTGTTGAATTTGATAATCCTGAACCACTATTTATGTGGTTTGCTTTGAACAGTGAGAGAAACATAATAAGTTGAGTGAACTTACTCCAACGTATTTTTATTTCTAAAACTCGATGGGGTAGTGCCTTCCTTTTTTTTAAACATATTACTGAAATAGAAAATAGATTGAAATCCCAGTTCGTAACTAATTTCTTTGATGCTTTTGTCGGTTGAAATAAGTAATTCCTTGGCGCGCATAATTCGTAATTTTAAATGGTACTGCCCAGGCGAAACTCCGGTGTATTTTTTAAACATTTTTCGAAAATACGAATAGCTAACATTATGATTTTGTGCCATTGCTTTTAAATCGAGCGCTTTTTCAATATTTTGTCGCATTTCAAAACGGATGGCTTCAATAACTTTGGCAATTTCTTTTCCCGAAAAACCTCTCTGTTTTTCAAACGAAACAATGTATCCCAGTAATTTTATAACCATCCCGGAAGCAATTTGCTGAAACCCAGGTTGCTCTTTTTCAACTAAGTCAAAAATCTTTAAATAGGTGTCAATCAATTCTTCTTTTATGCCAAAATTAAATACTGGATTTTTCGGGTTAAACTGTGGTTGAACGATTAGTTTTCTTGCTATCGCACCATCAATGCCAACATAATTTTCTGTCCAACCTGTTTTATTTAAAGGTTTGTAACGGTGCCAAATTCCGGGGGGTGTAATAAACATTGACCCGGTTTTTAAGGGAAATATTCCAAATGAATTTTCCAGAACTCCCTCTCCCTTAGTAATGTAGTTAATTTGAAATTCCTTAAGTACTCGACCTTCTTTCCAATTAAAGTAGTATTCAGATGGATGGTTTGGTGAAGGATAATTTTCGGTTGGCGAAATTTTAACGGAGCCTGCTACATTTATGAAGAGTCCCCAATTGTTGTCCTCCTCGCTGGTGGTTAAATATTTTACTTGGTTTTGATACATCCGGATAGGGTCAAAAAGTGTAAATAATATGCCATTTTAAGTATTGTTTTTGTTTAAATACAAATATATATTTGTTTTTTGTTTAGTGTGAATCTAAATCAATAAATCATAAATCAAATAGTTAAATCATTATGCAAGCAATTCTTGGAATTCTCTTTCACTCATTGGGTGGTGCGTCATCAGGAAGTTGGTATATGCCATATAATCTTGTAAAGAAATGGCGTTGGGAAATTTACTGGATCGTAGGTGGTCTTTTTTCGTGGGCAATTATGCCCTACATAGCAACAGTACTAACCTCTCCCGGATGGCAGGATATATTATCGGCGACCGATTCATCAACCATTCGTCTTACCTATTTCCTTGGTGTAATGTGGGGTATAGGCGGACTAACTTATGGTTTAGGAATTCGTTATTTAGGAATGTCTTTGGGTAATTCAGTATTACTTGGAATCACCTCTTTGGTGGGGGCTTTGGGCTTACCTATTCTTCGTAATATTGGTAGTTTAGGAGAAATTCTACCGGCAGGAGATTCTTTTACGGATATGCTTGCTACTACCAGCGGTCAAATAGTTTTATTGGGAATACTTGTTCTGATGGTTGGGATTGTTTTATGTGGTAAAGCAGGCCTGATGAAAGATAAGGAACTTACCAGTACCAAAGAGGGTGTAAACAAGGAATTTAAGCTTACAACAGGTTTAATAATCGCTGCCATTTCGGGTGTATTGAGTGCATTCTTTAGCTTTGGTATAGATGCCGGAAAAGAGATGGGTGAAGCCGTTCGTGAAATTGCTGTTGCTAATAATTTCTCTTTTGTAAGCGATGGTAAATATTTGTTTGAGAATAATATCATTTTTTTGGTAATTCTTTGGGGAGGTTTAACAACCAATATAATATGGACAATTGCTTTGATTGTTAAAAATAAAACGGGTGGCGATTTTGTTGACAAAAAAACGCCATTATTAAAGAATTATCTGTTTTGTGCATTGGCTGGAACAACCTGGTTCCTGCAATTTTTCTTCTACGGAATGGGAGAGACAAAGATTGGAAATGGTGCCAGTTCATGGATTTTGCATATGTCGACAATTATTTTAACCGCTAACTTTTGGGGATTCTATCGTAAAGAGTGGGCAGGCGTTTCTAAAAAAACCAAAAACACTATTTTACTTGGAATTGGTTTGATTCTGTTATCAGTAATAATTATGGGTATTGCCAAGACCGATTTTGTCAACTAAAAGTTAATTAATGAAACGACTAGCATTTAAAATGCACCTTAACAAAGGGCAAAAAGAAGAATACAAAAAACGCCACATTGAAATTTGGCCGGAGCTTAAAACTTTACTTAAAGATGCAGGAATCAGCGAGTATTCTATTTTTTTAGATGAAGAAACAAACACTCTTTTTGCTTTTCAGAAAATGAGTGGTGAAGGGAATTCACAAGATTTGGGACAAACAAAAATTGTAAAAGAATGGTGGGCATTTATGGCTGATATTATGGAAACAAATCCGGATAATTCTCCGGTAACCGCTAAATTGGAAGAGGTTTTTTATATGGAATAGAAATAAAACGAATAACTAATCTTGTTGGTTGATTTTATTAATAAATAATTGAAAAATTGGTAGACTTTGCCCACTGTGACTGTCAGGCTGAGCGAATTCGAAGTCTTAAAATCGACAAATTATTTAAATCGACTTCACTAAAAAAAATAAAACTACTAAAATGAAACATCTAAAGTTCTCACTTCAAACAATCGCACTTATTTTCCTTTTTAGTGCATTTTCGTCGGTAACATTTGCAAAAACGCAAGTCACAAAATTGGTTACTGAATACCATGTAAATCCGATTGGTATTGATATAAAAGCACCTCGTTTAAGTTGGCAATTACTTTCTGATGAAGAAAATGTTTTGCAAACAGCATACGAAATTCGTGTTGCCGATTCAAAATCGAACCTTTCGAAAAAAAGTAAACAGGTTTGGGCAACAGGAAAAGTAGCCAGCAACAAATCGGTAAATGTGAGTTATGAGGGAACTGTATTAAAATCAATGCAACGGTTTTATTGGCAAGTTCGTGTTTGGGATAATAATAACAAAGTATCAGATTGGAGTGATGCGGCTTTTTGGGAAATGGGAATTCTTGAACCAGAGTCGTGGAGTGCTTCATGGATTACTTTACCAAATGAAAAAGAATACGATGGTTCTTCCCGCCCGGCACAGTATTACAGGAATGAATTTTCGATTGTAAAGAAAATTAGTTCAGCCAGAGTTTATGTGACTTCGCTTGGAGTTTATGAACTGTATTTGAATGGCAACAAAGTTGGCGATGAACTTTTTACTCCAGGTTGGACGAGCTACAACAAGCGACTACAATATCAAACTTACGATGTTAAATCAATGCTTCAGAAAAACAATGCAGTAGGTGCTGTTTTGGGTGATGGATGGTATCGTGGAAATATTGGTTGGGGAAATCAAAACGGATATTATGGAAGTAAACTAGCCCTTTTATTTCAATTAAAAATAGATTATACCGATGGAACCAGCGAAACAATTATTAGCGATAAAAACTGGAAGGTATCTAATGGGCCAATTTTAGAGTCGGATATATACAACGGTGAAAATTATGATGCAAGATTGGAAATGACGGGTTGGAATTCTACCGGTTTCAATACTGCAAATTGGGAAACTGTGGCAAAAGCAGACCATCCAAAAGATATATTAGTTGCATCTCAGGGAGTTCCGGTAAAAGCAATTGAAGAAATTACCCCCATTAAGTTGTTCACCACACCAAAAGGTGAAACCGTGTTAGACATGGGACAAAATATGGTAGGCTGGGTTCGACTTAAAGTAAAAGGAAATAAAGGCGATGTGGTGAAAATAAAATTTGCCGAGGTGCTGGATAAAGAGGGCAATTTTTACATTGCCAATTTACGTTCTGCTAAAGCAACGGATACGTACACCTTAAAGGGTGATGGAGAGGAGGTTTCTGAACCGCATTTTACATTTCATGGATTTCGGTTTGTGAAATTGGAAGGTTTCCAAAATACGCCGAAATTAGATGATATTATTGGTGTTGTGGTTCATTCCGAAATGAACCCGACCGGCATATTTAGTTGTTCCGATTCGTTGATTAACCAGTTGCAACACAATATTCAATGGGGACAAAAAGGGAACTTTCTGGATGTACCAACCGACTGTCCGCAACGCGATGAACGACTGGGTTGGACAGGCGATGCACAGGTATTTAGTAATACCGCAGCTTTTAATTTTGATGTGTCGGCATTTTATACCAAATGGATGAAAGATGTAGTTGCAGACCAACTTCCAGATGGAAAAGTACCTCACGTAATTCCTGATGTATTAAATGGAGATGGTGGTGCTACTGGCTGGGCCGATGCTGTGGCAGTTATTCCCTGGACCGTTTATCAGATTTATGGTGATACCCGAATTCTTGAAGAGAGTTATTCAGGTATAACTGCCTGGGTGAAATTTATGGAAACCCGTGCCGGAGACGATTTCCTGTGGACGGGTGATGCGCATTTTGGAGATTGGCTCGCTTTTGCTTCAACAAGTTCCAGTTACCCGGGAGCCACCACCGAAAAAGATTTAATTGCAACCGCATACTATTACTACACCACAAATTTGACAAACAAAATTGCTTCAATTATTGGTAAAACTGCTGATGCGGAAAAGTATAAAAAACAGGCTGAAAAAATAAAGCTGGCGTTTATCGATGAGTTTGTAACGCCTAATGGAAGGTTGGTTTCACACACTCAAACGGCGTATGTTTTGGCTCTTTCTTTTGGTTTGTTGCCAGATAATTTGGTTGAAAAAGCTGCCACTTATTTTGCTGATGATGTGATGAAATTTAAACACCTTACTACTGGATTTTTGGGTACACCGTTGCTTTGTAAAACTTTATCGGCAATTGGTCGCGACGATTTGGCTTTTATGCTGTTGAACCGCAAAGAATATCCATCGTGGTTGTATCCGGTAACGCAGGGAGCAACTACCATCTGGGAACGCTGGGATGGGCAAAAATCTGATGGCTCGTTTCAGGATGTTGGAATGAACAGTTTTAACCATTATGCTTACGGTGCAATAGGAGAGTGGCTATATGGTCACGTTGCCGGTGTACATATTGATGCCGAAAATCCAGGTTATAAACATATTCTTTTTAGTCCTCACCCCGGTGGTGGATTGAGCAATGCATCAGCTGAGTTTTTGTCGATGTATGGTGAGATTAAATCAGCGTGGGAAATCCAAAACAACGAATTTATTTATACCATTAAAGTACCTGCAAATACAACTGCACAAGTTACTCTGCCGGCAGCTGAATTGAAGAATGTAAAAGTAAATTCAGCACCAATAACTGAAGAGTTAAAGTCAAATGCTAAACAATCGGGAAATGATGTGATTCTTAAAATTGGGTCAGGAAAATATCAGTTTAGTTATATGTTCGAATGATTTTTATTGAATTAATTTGAACATTAGAAATGAACATGAAACGCACAAGGTAAATAATATTTACAAAAAGAGGGTAACGAAAAACATAGTAATAAACATATAATCTTCGGTTTACGGTCTTCCAGTATCCGACAAAATTTATAATATGAATAAAGAATCAATTTTAAAAGCCTACGAACTGGCAAAAGAAAGATATGCAGAAATCGGCGTGAATACAGATGCTGCAATTGAAAAGATGAAAGAAGTAGTAATTTCTTTGCACTGTTGGCAAACAGACGATGTGGGTGGATTTGAAACTCCTGATGCACATCTTTCTGGTGGTGGAATTCAGGCGACAGGTAATTACCCCGGGAAAGCTGGCACAATTACCGAAATGCGTGCTGATTTAGAAAAAGTACTGTCATTGCTTCCGGGCAAACAGCGGTTGAATCTGCACGCTATTTATGGTGATTTTGGAGGTGAGTTTGTCGATCGCGACCAAATTGGGCCCAAACATTTTCAACGCTGGATCAATTGGTGCAAAGCACAGGAGATTGGCATGGATTTTAATGGAACTTTCTTTTCTCACCCAAAAGCAGCTGATGGATTTACTCTTTCGAGCAAAAACGAAGATAATCGTAAATTTTGGGTGGAACATCTGAAATGTTGCCGGGCAATTTCAGCAGAAATAGGAAAGCAACTAAATTCACCATGCGTACATAATACCTGGATTCCTGATGGTTCGAAAGATACACCGATTGACAGAAACGGGCACCGTGTTTTGTTAAAACAATCTTTGGACGAAGGAATGGCAATTGAATATTCCAAGGAGTACATAAAAGATGCTGTAGAAAGTAAATTGTTTGGAATTGGTGCTGAGTCGATGACAGTTGGTTCACACGATTTCTATCTCGGATATGCCATAAAAAACAATAAATTGATATGTTTGGATAATGGTCATTTTCACCCAACCGAGCAGGTGGGCGATAAAATTTCTGCTGTTCTGCAATTTGTGGATGAGGTGCTTTTACATGTTACACGCCCGGTTCGCTGGGACTCTGACCATGTTGTAACCTTAAACGATGACATTCAATTAATTGCTTCCGAAGTTATTCGAAATAATTTCCTTGGGCGTGTAAATATTGGGCTCGATTTTTTCGATGCATCAATTAACCGGATTGGCGCTTATGTTATCGGAACCCGGGCTGCTCAAAAAGCATTTATGATTGCCATGCTTGAACCAACAGAATCGTTGCTTGAAATGGAAGAAGAAGGTAAAAACTTTGAGCGTTTGGCAATGCTCGAAGAGTTGAAAACCATGCCATTTAGTGCCGTTTGGGATTATTATTGTTTACGGGAAAATGTTTCGGTTGGAGCGGATTATATTTCTGAAATTCAGCAATACGAAAAGGATGTTTTGAGTATGAGATAGATTAAAAAAATAGAGGTCAGTATATAAATGCCTATTTTTTCATCCACTATAAACAAGGGAATTATGGATTTATTTA
>CAYZBC010000272.1:0-7259 GCA_964476535.1 uncultured Maribellus sp. | reverse complement strand
AATAAAAAAGATTGGTGATGAATACAGAAGATTTTGTTTTTGGAACGCGAGCTGTAATGGAGGCTATTAAAAAAGGTAAGACCATTGATAAGATACTTATCAAAAAAGGATTAAGCAACGAATTATTTTTTGAACTTCAAGAACTAATAAAAGGAAACAATATCTCGGTTCAATCTGTACCCGTAGAAAAAATAAACAGAATAACGCGGAAAAATCATCAAGGTGTTTTGGCATTTATTTCTCCTGTTGTATTTGATAATATTGAAAATATTTTACCTGGAATTTATGAATCAGGACAAATCCCGTTACTTCTTATTCTCGACCAAATTACCGACGTACGAAATTTTGGCGCAATAGTTAGGTCGGCAGAATGTGCCGGAGTGCAAGCCATTATTATACCAGAAAAAGGAATGGCCAGAATTGGCGCCGATGCCGTAAAAACATCTGCCGGCGCATTGCATCATCTTCCAATTTGCAAAGTTAACAACCTGTTCAAAACCATTCAATTTTTAATCGACTCGGGAATACACATTGTTGCAGCCACTGAAAAAGGAAACAAAATATACACTGAAGCTGAATTTAATTGTCCTCTTGGAATAGTTATGGGGTCAGAAGATGATGGAATTTCGCAGCAGATTTTGAATGTTGCCCACGAACAACTAAAAATACCCATTTTCGGAAAAATTGAATCTCTAAATGTTTCTGTTTCTGCTGCACTTATGATCTACGAAGCAGTTCGGCAACGCAATTAGTTTTTGATATGAAAAGCAGTTTTTATGAAGAGACCAATTAGCTATTTACCCGAATAGATCTTTTGAAGGATTCTTCTAACGAAATAAAAGTCTCGGTACTGGCAATTCCCTTAATTTTTTGAATCCGACCACTCAATATTGTCTTCAAGTGCTCATTATCTCTCGCATAAACTTTGATAAAAATAGCATATTGTCCGGTTGTATAATGGCACTCGACTATTTCCGAAATTTGCTTTAATTGTTCAACAACTTCAGAAAACAATCCTCCTTTTTCAAGAAAAATGCCAATGTATGTACAAGTTCTAAATTCAACTTTTTTAGGATTTATATGATAGCCCGAGCCAATAATTACCTCTAAATCAATCATTCGATTAACTCGTTGATGAACAGCAGCCCTGGATACCCCAACTTCAATTGCAACATCTTTAAAAGGTATTCTCGCATTTTGTGTAATAATATCAAGAATCTTCCGGTCAACTTCATCCAATTTATTCCTAAGTGTCATTATTTAAAAATTTGCACTAAAAGTACAAATAATCTTATATTACTTTAACATATAACACATAAAATACCCCGAAAAGTAACAAAATGAAAACGATCTCTTAAAACTAACCAATTTACCCCAATTGTTACCAAATTGTTATTCCAACAACCTCTTATCCGTCATTTCTCTATTTTCTTAATCCTATATTAACTTTTTTAATATTTTTTATTTAATTTTATATCAATCAGACAAATAATAAAAATATCATAAATGAAAAAAGCAGTTAGTTGGTGGATAATATTGGCACTTCTTGTAGTTGTTGCATTTTTAGGTATAATAATTCCGACAGGATTGGGAGAACAAGATTATTCGAATATAGTTCCGGGTGATACAGCGTGGATGTTAACGGCAACCGCTTTAGTTTTACTTATGACACCGGGATTAGCCTTCTTTTATGGAGGAATGGCACAATCTCGAAATATTATTTCAACCATGCTACAGAGTTTTGTAGCCATGGGAATTGTAAGCATACTATGGGTAGTCGTTGGTTTTAGTATCGCATTTGGAGACAGTATTGGAGGCGAGGGAACCGGGCTTTTTGGCAATCCCATGACATTTTTTATGTTCCGAGGAGTTGGAGGAGGAACCCACCCCGATTTTGCACCAACATTTCCACTTGCTGTATTTGCAATGTTTCAAATGAAATTTGCCATAATAACTCCGGCGTTAATTACGGGCTCATTCGCAGGCAGGGTACGATTTAGGGCCTACATGTTATTTATGTGTTTGTTTATCATTTTTATTTATGCTCCTCTGGCGCACTGGACCTGGCATCCAAATGGATTTCTTAGAAACTGGGGCGTTTTGGATTTTGCTGGAGGAACAGTTGTTCATATGTCGGCAGGATTTGCAGCTTTAGCCGGGGCAATATTTCTTGGTAGAAGAAAAGATGCAAATAAAGAAATTAAGCCAGCAAATATCCCTTTTATACTATTGGGCGCAGGAATGCTTTGGTTTGGATGGTTTGGATTTAATGCAGGTTCCGCACTTGCAGCGGACGGAATTGCTGCCTCGGCTTTAGTAAATACAAATACCGCCTCGGCAGCAGCCATGTTAACCTGGATATTTTTCGATGCGGCAAGAGGGAAAAAACCATCTGCAATTGGTGCAGCAATAGGATTGGTTGTGGGATTGGTTGCTATAACTCCGGCAGCTGGTTTTGTAAATGTTGGCTCTAGTATTTTTATTGGAGTTATTGCAGCATTGGTAAGTAATTATGCGATCACACTTCGCACAAAATCGAAACTTGACGATACTTTAGATGTATTTCCTGCTCATGGAATGGGTGGTATTGTTGGCATGTTGGGAACTGCAGTTTTTGCAAACGAAGTTGGGCTAATTCATGGAGAAACTACAACCTTTCTTTATCATTTGCTTGCATTGGTAATTGTTGCGACATTTACATTTGGAGGTTCATTATTAATGTACAAAATAACGGATATGCTGGTTTCACTAAGAATTTCTCCACATGGAGAGAAAATCGGATTAGATATTAGCCAACACGATGAATCCTACGATTTTGTATATAAAGAATAAAAACATGTTTTAAAAAATAAAGGCCGGTTATTCACCGGCTTTTTCTTATTTAATAGGAACCTGTCGTTTAAAATCCATTTCCAGCGAAATAAAAGTTTCAGTTCTGGCAATTCCATCTATTCCCTGAAATTCCTGATCAATTATCTGTTTCAAATGTTTGTTTGTTTTGGTTTGGATTTTTACAAAAATTGCATATTGTCCCGTTGTATAATGGCACTCAACAATTTCCGGAATTTTACGTAAAGCCTCTACCACTTGAATATGGTATTTTGCTTTATCCAAATATATTCCCATAAAAGCGGATGTATTGTATCCTAACTTCTCCGGACTTACAACAAACTCACTGCCTTTTAACACACCAATATTTAATAATCGTTGAACTCTTTGGTGAATCGCTGCCCCAGAAACCCCACATTCGCGAGCTACTTCCAAAAATGGAATCCGGGCATTTTTAGTAATGAGTTTTAGTATCTTTTCATCTAATCCATCAATATCCGCAGCTTTTTCAGTATAATCATTTTTATCCATAATTTTGAATTGCGCTATTAGTAACAAATCAACACCCAAAAATACAAAATAATTACATTATTTAAGTAAAAGAGCAAGAAATCGACCCAACTATAACAATCTGTAACTAACGTTACTATTTACATGAAAAATATAATTTACACACCAATTTTAAGATTGGAAATATCTGAACCGGAAGGCTCTTGAAAAACTTTTAATTCAAACTCTGGAATTACGGCAAAAATATGATCAAAAATATCGGATTGAATCGCTTCATATTCAGCCCAGGCCTGTACTTTTGAAAAAACATAGATTTCAATGGGGAGTCCTTTCCCAGAAGGGTTCATCTGTCGAACTAAAAATGTCATATCCAAATTTATCATAGGATGCTGACGTAAATACACTTCCAGATATCTTCTAAAAATTCCTACATTTGTTTGATGACGTCCGCTAATATAATCTTCATTAGAAAGATTTTTACCCGCATTATACTTTTTTAATTCATTTTCTTTTTGAACAACATATTCACGGATCAAATCAAATTTCTCAAATCGGCTCAACATTCCAGAATCACAGAATTTTATACTTCCCATATCAATTGGAATAGCACGTTTAATTCGTCGCCCTCCCGACTCTTCCATTCCCTTCCAATTATTAAAAGACTCTGCAACAAGTGCGTAGGTTGGAATTGTAGAAATCGTTTTATCCCAATTCTGAACTTTGACGGTATTTAATGTAATATCGATTACGGTTCCGTCGGCACGATGACTTTTCATTTCAATCCAGTCGCCAATTTTCACCATTTCATTTGCCGATAGCTGAATAGACGCCACAAAACCAAGAATTGTATCTTTAAAAACCAATATTAAAACTGCAGCCAAAGCCCCTAAACCTGCCAAAAGAACTGTTGGATCTTTTCCAAGTAATACAGCAATAATCATAATTCCCGCCATAAAGAAGACAATGATTTTCACCAACTGAACATATCCCTTTATCGGACGATGATGTGAATATTCCGTTGTTCTATATATTTCCAAGACAGCATTCAACACAGAATTAGCTACAAAAACGATTATCAGCGTAAAATAAAGCCGGGCTGCTTTTAACAAAAATGCCGTTAATGCAAAATAGTAATCTTTCGACAATAGTTCGACCGTCGCAGGATCCAACTCATTCAGCTCCTGATGTAAACTGGGGTACGAGAAATCTGCGGTATAATATAAAATCAAAGCCGGAACAACATGAGCTAATCCACTAAAAACTTTGTTTTTAACCAAAATATCATCCCAATCTGTTTTTGTTCGTTTTGCAATGCGCGAAACAAAACGCAATATTATTTTACGGGTTAAAAAGTGTCCAAACCAAGCAACCAAAATAATTGCTACAATAGAAACAAAAGCCGCTGTTGGTTTAGCTAGAAATTCCATTCCGCCAAATCCCCGAATGTACTCCAATAAAAATTTATAGAATATTCCCATACTTTAGTTTGATGATATTTAGTAATTTCGTCAAAAATAATAAATGAGTTTGATATGAAACTGAAGATTCTAATAATTCTTTTTATTTTTCCAATCTTTTCTTTTGCACAAGTAGATTTCAACAAGTATTTCAAGAATAAATCGTTACGGTTCGATTTTTTATTGGGTGGCAATAACAAAAACGTAAAAGTTTTTCCTAAACAAATTAAACAAGAACCATTTTGGGCAGGTTCAAAAACAAATTTATTAGATCCGTTTAATTATGGAACTTATCGTTATAGGGTTTTCGATTTAAAATCGGACAGTTTGCTATTTTCAAAAGGATTCAGCACTCTTTTTCAGGAATGGCAAACTACTGCAGAAGCAAAAGAGATTGATAAAACATTTTATCAAGCCGTCATATTTCCGTTCCCAAAAAGAGAGATACGATTAGAAATTGATGCCCGCCAGTGGGAAGGAGATTTTAAAACCATTTACATAACAGAGATCAACCCAAAAAATTATTTTATCCTTTCAGAAATATCTACTCCTTATAAATCGGTTGATATTTTAAAAAATGGGGAACCCGAAAATAAAGTAGATTTGGTAATTTTAGCGGAAGGTTACACACTTTCTGAAATGGATAAATTTGTGGAAGATGCCAATCGTGTTTCTCAATATTTGTTTGACGAAGAGCCCTTTAAATCTGAAAAAGAAAAATTCAATGTTAAAGCGGTATTTACACCTTCCCAAGAATCGGGCACTGACATTCCGGGAGACAATATTTATAAGAATACCCACTTCAATTCAACTTTCTACACATTCGACTTGCCCAGGTATTTAACCACAAACGACATGGAAAAAATATACGACGCAGCAGCCGTTGTTCCATACGACCACATTTATGTTTTGGTAAATACAGAACGTTATGGCGGCGGCGGATTCTATAATTTTGTATCGGTATGTTCGTCGGATAATCAACTTACCAAAGCAGTTTTTGTACACGAATTCGGGCACGGATTTGCAGGATTGGGAGATGAATATTACAGTTCATCTGTTGCTTACGAAGATTTCTACAACATAGAAATTGAACCCTGGGAACCCAATTTAACAACGTTGGTTGATTTTGATAAAAAATGGGAAGAAATGGTTGCCGATTCAGTTTCAATTCCTACTCTCCGGAAAGCAAAATTAAGTAATGTAGTAGGTGCATACGAAGGTGGTGGTTACTTGAGCAAAGGAATTTATAGCCCATTTATGGATTGCCGAATGAAAAGCAATGATGCCAATGGTTTTTGCCCCGTTTGTGAAGAGGCAATTAAAAAAGTAATTCAATTTTATTCAGAATAAAAACAAAAATATGGATGAGAATTTTCCCATCCATATTTTTCAACCTAATTTTGCAACTCTTTTTTTGACAAAGTTTTGGTAACAAAGTAAGCTACAATTAATCCCAATCCTCCAAAAAGCAGAATCATTGTAAAAAATGCAACAACCTCGTTAATAACATTCGAAAGTAAAAATCCGGTAACTACTCCAATTGAAAGAGCAATCATAAAAATACCCCATTTCACTAAATCTAATCTCTTTCTAACCGGGTCAATTTTAAATATACTGGCATCTGCACCCTTTTCAACAAGTGCCAATCGTTCTCTTGAACGAGTTGTATAAAAGACATATAAGATTGCAAAAATCATCAAAAAAAATGCGAGTGGCACAAATAATCCTTCCATGATATTCAATTTTAAATTTATTAATAATTCGTTTTTCTGCCCTTATGACGCAGCAATTATTTTGTGGTTACACTTATTTCAAATTTTATTTTTAATGAATAACTTGTAACCCGGTTTAAGTTTTTACGTCAAAGAGTCAGATGGAACAGAAAGACGATATCTTTTATATAGAAAAAGTTAAAAATGGACAGACCAATCACTTTTCGTATATCGTTGAAAAGTATCAGGATATTGTGTTTTCCATCGCATTAAAAATTCTTAGAAATCGTGAAGATGCCGAAGAAATGGCTCAGGAAAGTTTTATAAAAGCCTACAAATCGTTGCATACTTTTAAGGGCACGGCAAAATTTTCTACCTGGTTATATCGAATTACATATAACAATTGTATTTCTGAAGTCAGGAAAAAGAAACAATATTTTGTTTCGACTGATAATATAGAAGTGAAAGACGATTCGGAAGAATTCGATCTGGGTGGAATTCCAGCTGAAAACCGGGCAAAATATGTGAAAGCGGCTCTAGACAAACTTCCTGAAGATGAATACACACTGGTTTTGCTTTATTATTTCGAAAACCAATCGATTGAAGAAATTAGTAAAATTAGCAAACTCTCTGCCAGCAACACAAAAGTGAAACTGCACCGGGCTCGCAAAAAGCTCTATACTATTTTAAATGAAATGTTGAAAGAAGAATTATACACCATATTATGAACGAGCTGGAAGACATAAAATTA
>CAYZBC010000271.1:0-7272 GCA_964476535.1 uncultured Maribellus sp. | reverse complement strand
ATCTTATCATTTTTTATTCAAAGATACAAATTATTTACGTCATTTAATACTTAACAAAACATTAGTATAATACTAATCTTTTATCTTTTCAATCCGAATTGTCCTTGCACAGGGGAATGAATTTATTTGTTTTTTTGTGGATTGGGAAATCTCAAAACTGGCCTTAAAGGTGCTTGCCCATGCACCATTATATCTAATTAAGACCAATGTTTAATTGCATATTTTACTATATTAGCAACGTGAACACTATAGTTGCTATTCATACATTTCAGGCGTTTCTGCTATGCTTAATGTTATTGACCCACCGTTTCAGGTCATTGCCTAATATGTTCCTGTTGGCTATCCTTGCCGGGGTTGTAATCTTCAATTTTCTTAACACTATGGTTTTAAATGATCTGGTGTCAGAGAAAGCCAGGTTGATGTCCGCTGTAGTTTATATTCTACCTCCCCCTTTAATTTACATATATTGGTATACGTATATACACGGAAAAATTCCAAAGAAGAGAACAATAATTCTAAACCTATTGCCAATTTTTGTATTCTTGTCCTTCACGATCTCAATTGCACTATTAGAAGGACCGGTAAAACTAAGTCAGGTAATTAGTGGCGAAATTATGTTTTTATATCACCTGATTTATCCTTTTTTCATGTTAAACATATTGAGATCCTTTTATGGAATTAAGAATATATCGCTGAGAAGTACTCTAAAATATAATTCTGAAAAAACTTCGATTTTAAAAGTCTTTATGTTTATGATGCTTTTTCATAGTCTGGTTTTTTTAATGCAATACAATTTACCTTTTATTCTCATTAAGGTTTAATACCTCGAGGCTTGCCTCGGGATCCAAAAATATTTTCTTCAATGCCTCGTGGGCTTGCCCCGAGGATTATTTACTTTTCCATTATTTGGTGATCTTCACCTTTTTATGAAGATGCAAATCTTCTTTATGATTATTCTACAATATCTAATCACATGGGCTATTGTGACTATGCCAGTTGTTATTCATTTCACTGACAAGAAAATAGGGCTAGCTGCTTTTAAAAAATACGAGAGCTCGTCTTTATCGAGCGATGAAGCCAAATTAATCGCATGTAATCTGAATTCATACATGAACTTGTCCAAGCCCTACACGAATCCGTTGTATTCCGTTCAGGACCTGAGTAGGGATGTCGATACCGCCTATATTGATGTCGCAGAAACTCTGAATGGTCTTATGGGGCAATCATTCAATGATTATATTAACAATTACAGAATCGAAGAGGTGAAACGCCTTTTCAGGGATCCGCACTATAAACAAGAATCCATTCTCTCCATTGCATTTGAATCAGGTTTTAACTCAAAAGCAACTTTTTATTCCGCTTTTAAAAAGTTTACAGGAGAAACGCCTTCCCAATGCCGGAATCGTTTGTGCTCTGATAGCTAGATTTTTAAGTAGTCCCGAAATATTTTAGGACGTACGGTTTTATATGGATGAACCAATAATGTTCTGCCATATTATATTATTGTGGAGTAATTCACTCTAATAAAAAAGTATTCTTATGGGAAAAAAACCAGGATCAAAAGCAAAGGAAACAGATTCCAGCGAAAAAATTTCGCGTCGAAATGCATTGAAACTCGGAGCGCTGGGAGCCTTATTTACAGGGGCCGCAATTAGTAGGGCGCCACAAGCCATGGCCGCTGAATCTATCGAGAAGGAGATTATAAAAAATAAGGTGAAAGTTCACGACGATTTCCCCAATGAGATCAGTCCGGATTACAAACCCTTTAATCAGGAAAAACTGATTTTCACACAGGCTTTTATGGGTACAAATCCCCACCTTGGGAAAGTTGGTCAGCAGTACATGCACAATGTTCATAGGCCGGAAGGCAATCCTGAAGCGGGAGAAGGATACAGTCAGCTTGAACATGCTTTACGTGATGGAGCGGGATCATTAATGAGTAGTACTACTGATTTTTCGGCAGCCGCGATACCTGGTCACGGAATTCTTAGCTGGGAACAAAAAGATAAGCCAGGTGGCATGTTTGATCCCATCTATGTTGCGCCTATAAAGCATAAATTCAATTCAAAGGCAGAAGCCAGCGAAGCCATCAAACGAGCAGCCAAACTTTACGGTGCCAGTATGGTTGGAATCACACAAAACGATCCCCGTTGGAACTATACGCCGATGACTGATTTTACGAAGGCCTATGAAGGAAAGGATCCGGTTATCCCTTGGTCTAAATTTCCATTTAAGCCAAAGACTGTTATAGTAATGGCTTTTGAAATGGACTATGAAGCGATGGCAACAGCGCCTTCTCTTGTTGAAGAGGGAGCTACTATGGAAGGTTATTCCAGAATGTCAAAAACAGCATTTCAATTGTCTATTTTCTTAAAAAGACTAGGTCATAAATCGGTTCCGTGTACAAACGATACCGCATTGAGTGTACCTTATGCAGTTGCAGCTGGATTAGGAGAACTGTCAAGAATTGGAATTCTTGTGACTTATAAATATGGCCCCAGGGTACGTATTGCTAAAGTATTTACTGATTTCGATTTTGTAGAATATGATAAGCCCAAAACTTTTGGGGTATATGAATTCTGTAAAAAATGCAAACGATGTGCCGATGCCTGTCCTAGTCAGTCGATTCCGCATGATACAGAACCTTCCTGGAAACCTACACATAAGAATGCTCATTTTGAAACCAGTAATCCTGGCGTGAAAAAATGGTACTTGGATGGTGTAAGCTGCTTTGAATACTGGACAAAAAATCATGGTGATTGTGGCTCCTGTATTGCAGCCTGTCCATACAATAAGCCTGATTTTTGGCACCACCGTCTTGTGGATAAGATTTCAGCTGCTATGCCGGGTGCTACCCATAGTCTAATGAAAGAGTTGGATGAGGTGTTTGGCTATGGCAATGTAAACGATAAAGAAGCCATTACTAAATTCTGGAGTAAAAAAGGTAAATCTTATGATGGATTTTAATCAATTAAACTTATTAAGCTATGATATTTAAAGGAATTGAAATTATGTTTTATCTTCTGGGTATTTCTACTGCCCTGGGAGCTTTTATTCTGTTTTACTACGCAAAAATATATATTTTTAAATGGTCTTCATGGGTTTTGGGCATTTTAGCTATTTTATTAAGTCTTTTTACCATTGCCTGGTCATGGAGCTCGATACTTGAGAAAGAACCACAAGCAGCCGGAATGGGACTGATCATATTTGGAATACCTTCCCTTATTCTGCTATTTATTACACGTAGAATGGTTTTAAAAAGTGAGAGAAAATAGATTAGTTATTATCAAAGCGGCCAACATCTATAACGGTTTAATAATCTTAAGTGTATTGGCCGCTTATATTTTTGGCTTGCTGGGTGAAGAAAGAGATTTTCAGGAAAAGTTGTCGCTAGCTTTTCCTGATATGTCAATAATCAGCTCTAAGGGGAAGGATCCGGTATGTTATCGTGCAGCTTTTCCTGAAGGAGAAAAATATGTCGTTTTAAACAGAACAATGGGCTGGGGCGGCCCGGCCATGGTTGCGACAAAAATAGATACTTCAGGGTTCGTAGGAGTTGTAAAGGTCATTAATCATAAAGAGACTCCCGCCTTCTTTGTCTCCTTGTTGAAAAACGAATACTTCACCCAATTTATTGATAAGAATATTGGTGATAGATTCTTAATTGACGAGGATATAAATGCTGTGTCCGGAGCTACTATTTCATCTCAGGGTTTTAACAATGCTGTTGGGGAGAGCTGTCATTACCTTGCAAATGCTGAATTTCAGATGGATATTCCTGAAGAAAAAGCACATTTTTCATTTTCTGATCCGGGTTATCTTATCCTATTACTTTTTGCCTTAGCATATTTTGGAACCCGTTTCGGTTTAGGTAAGTATAGGATTCTGCTCCAAATGGCATCTATTGTTATTATTGGTTTTATGCTGAATTTCTCGCTTTCAATGTCACATATTACTTCGCTATTTATGGGTTTCTTTCCTAGCATGGAAAGTAATATAACATGGTATATCCTGCTGGGGTCCATTTTAGCAATGATTCTTTTTGTGGGCAAGAATTTCTACTGTAGATGGATTTGTCCCTTTGGTGCTATTCAGGAATTTATGAATAAAGTCAGCGGTATTTCTTTGCCGGTATCACCATGGTTGAAGAGATATGGCAGAATGAGCGGTGGAATTATTGCCTGGTTTTCTGTATGCGTCATTTTTTTCTCAAGAAATCCTGCAATAGGAAATTTTGAGCCTTTTGCTGCAATATTCGGTTTTAAAGGATTTGGAATTATATGGATTGTCCTACCGGTACTTATTTTCAGTTCTTTTTTTATCAAAAGAATGTGGTGTAGATTCTTTTGCCCTATAGGATTTCTCCTGAATGGAGCCTGTAAAGTACGGAATTTGGCAAATAAAAAAGTGAATTTAAAAGATGAAACGAGCATCATCCCTAGTGTCGGTGCCACATAGGAGTGTGATTAAAAGCGAGTTACATGAGCTGCCGCTGAAAGTGAGCAATTTTGAACGAATGAAACGAACATGAATTATAATATGTTAAATTCACAAAAGTTCATGTTTAAATTCATCGAGAGTTACATAAGTTACAGATAAATACAAACAATTTAAGCTTATGAAAAAAGAAAAACTAAAATTTATAGTAACCACCTTGATATTAGTGCTTAGTGCAATCTTGATAATATTCTATATGTATCAGGTTATCAGCCAGTAATTAGAATCTATCAGAGGCATTTAAAGGAAAATCTAAATATCTAAAGCTAATCCAAAATGGTCTCAAACGAAGGACAATACATAAATTTGGCCTTCCATATATTCTTTGATTGATATTCTTTATGTTTAATTTCTCCTTTTCCAAGTCAGATTACCAGTATATTTTTTTCCAATTGGATAGCGATCATTGGGAATAGCAGCAGTTCTCATAATTTCTTTAATTTTCCGAACTATTCCCGGATGGTTGATAGCTACATCGTTTTCTTCTCCAATATCAGTTTCGAGGTTGTAAAGTTGAATTCTTCCATTTTTTCCAAGGCGGATTCCTTTCCAATTTTCAAGACGGACTGCTTTGTCGTAACGGTCGCGGCAATGACCGTAGTCCCAGTACAGGTAATTGTGTTGTTGTTTTTGCTTCCTTCCCATAAGGGCATCTACAACAGATATTCCATCAATATTTTCAGGGATCCTTGCTCCTGCTAATTCAGCAAAAGTGGGCATCATATCTTGAAATGCAATTATCTTATTGCTTATTTTTCCTTCGGGTATTTTTCCCGGCCAATTAGCAATAAATGGCACACGAATTCCACCTTCGGTTAAATCACGTTTGTATCCCCGCAGCGGGCCGTTGGTATCAAATCCCTTCCAAATTACACTGTGGCCACCATTGTCACTTGTAAAAATAATCAGAGTATTATCCTTCTGACCTAGCTCATCTAACAGTTCAATAATTCGTCCCACATCCCTGTCTAACATGTTAACCATGGCTGCATATTTTTTTGATTGATCGTCCCAATCCTTGCCCGAATATGGGTCTGTAGTAGGAACGGTTAATCCATCTTTATCCTCTTCCGGTGCTGAAAAATGGGGCAAAGTAAAAGCTGCATATAAAAAAAACGGAACCTCATGTGAATCCTTGATGAATTGCATGGCTCGTTCTGTCATCAAGTCATGACTGTAATACTTTTTAGATTCAGTATTTCCCGGAAGTTCATACCTCCTGTTATTTTCTACCCTCTAATTATCATCTAAATACTCGGTATAATAATAATGTGCATGGTCCTGATTGAGATATCCAAACCACATATCAAAACCCTGATTAGTTGCACTACCTATTGTGCCAGCATCCCCAAGAGCCCATTTGCCAACACCTCCACAGCGGTAACCCTCTGTCTTAAGAATTTCTGCAATTGTAACATCCTTTTCACTTAAATATGAAGAATAATGAGGTATATTATCACGAACTACTGTGTGTCCATTATGCAGTCCGGTCATGAGAACGCAACGCGAAGGTGCGCATACTGGTCCGCCGGCATAGGCTTGAGTGAAACGTATTCCTTTAGACGCCAATTTATCTATATTTGGAGTTTGAATTTTTTGTTGCCCAAAGCAACCTAAGTCACCATATCCCAGGTCATCAGCCATAATAAAAATGATATTGGGCTTCCGATTGTCGCTAATATCTGCAGCATATAGATTATTGGCAACTAAAGTTCCGCATAACACTAATATAAATTTCAAGATAGGTTTCGTTTTATTAAGTTTTTCTTCGTACATGACAAAAATATAAATCTTTTAATTTTAGTAAATTAGGCTACCGAAAGATTAAACAAAAGATTGATCTCCAGTAAACAAGAAGAATATAAACACTCATCTTTCTAATGGATAAAACCAACGTCGAGAGTAAAAGTAGGGAATTTATATCAATATTGGATACCGATTTTTTGTCTGGAAAAGTAAATTTCATCGAGATTAAAGCTTATTGCAATGTTTGTTTTTGCACTGTAAAAAGCCAAATCCGTAGGTTTTGAGAAGCTGGCCAACGCATTTTACAGCGAAGTATTGGTGGCTTCGAGTTTGAGACGCATCCAACCCTTTATTGCCCTGTATGTTTTGGATTCCGATTTAATTGTGAAACTCATATTTGGCCTTTTACCAAACTTGACAGGGAGTTGGTACGGCAAGCTTATGCATGGAGCCGTTCGCGTATAGGAGGATGGGCGATTGCCCAAAGTCCGATTCTGAGTACTACTATCACTATTGAATGTTTGAAATTGCGTGGTTACATTCCTCTACTGGAACTCTACAATCACATTAAACCGAACACGGTTTTGTTTCCTATGATTTAACGAACCGCCGTATACGAGACCAGTACGCTGGTGTGAAAGCCTCTTCCTGCTAGTGATTGCTAACGGGGCTATTCGACTAGCGTTTCGTGCATCTTTTATACTTGTCAATTTATTGATTAAATTAATTTGTCAATCATTAATATCTCACTCTATTCCTCATCAGTGCTTTTGTCAAATCTTTCGTTCGGTAAACCAATAAAACCTCTAATGGAACCATGAACAATTGCAATTGGTAAAAAAAGCATCCCTAATATTAGTATTCTAAATTCGTAAAACAATGAGCTGCCTTTATATGGCTTTCCTTTTAGTCTGGATAAAAATGCGCTGAGGGGAATTCCATACATATTTCCAACAATCATCATTTGAGAAGCAGAAAGTATAATTTGTGCTTTTTCTTCTCCATATTCTTTTACAATAGAATCATAAG
>CAYZBC010000270.1:0-7320 GCA_964476535.1 uncultured Maribellus sp. | reverse complement strand
AAATTTCGGTTACGAAAGTTACGAAGAGAAAAGCCTTAAAATTGATGGTGTTACTTCAGCTTCGGTAAAATCGAGAAATTTTGCCGGATTAAGTGAATTGAAGGAGAAAGCTCCGAAAGGAAAAATTGGTAATCTTGAAATTAGCCGTTTGATTTGTGGTGGAAATTTAATTGCGGGCTTTGCTCATTCAAGAGATCTTATCTATGTTTCGCAACTGCTGAAAACCTATTTCACAAATGAAAAAATATGGGAAACATTCCGTCTTTGCGAGGCAACCGGAATTAATACTGCAATAGTACGAACCGCATCGGACACGATTAAAGTAATGAACCGGTACTGGAAACTGGGAGGGAACATTCAATGGCTGGCACAAACCTACCCGAAAGACGATGATGTAATAACCAACTCGCAGTGGGCAATTGATTCAGGTGCATCGGCAGTTTATATTCAGGGTAACATTGCCGACCGTTGGTTAAATGCAGGTCGGCTCGATTTGTTTGAAAAATGGATTTCACATTTTCATGGAAAAGGCGTGCCGATAGGAATTGGTGCACACGAACTTGATGTGGTAAAAGCCATGGAAGAAAATGGATACCCGGTTGAATTTTACATGAAAACACTACATCCGCATAATTACTGGTCGTACCAGGGCGATGAACCAAAACCAAATGTAATTGCCAATAACAAAGATAATTACTGGAGCCGCACACCCGATGAAACCATTGCATTTATGAATAGTGTTGACAAACCATGGATTGCGTTTAAAGTACTGGCAGCCGGCGCACTAAAGCCAAAAGAAGGTTTTAAATATGCCTTTGAAAACGGAGCCGATTTTGCTTGTGTTGGTATGTTCGATTACCAGGTTGTTGAAGATTGTAATATTTTAACTGATACTTTAAATAATTTATCGGGAAGGAAAAGAAAATTTTTTTAGGTGGAAAATTTTATATGTCCTGAATTAATTTCAACTTTCTACAGTTCAGGCAGCACCCCAGAAAATATTCGAATTCACGTTTATTTAGGAACTACATAACTTAAAAGGGGAATGAATTTTACGTGTACGATAAGGAAATTTTTGTTAAATTGTGCAAAATCAACTACTACCCGAAATGAAAAAAAACAGGCTACAAAAGGGTATCAGAAAATATCGTTTTCTAAAAAAAAGTATTTTCTATCAGGTTACTAATAGGAATATTGACATTGCATTCATTCTTACATTAGCTATTTTAATAATAACAAACATTGATGGGAAATCAACAAATAATATAATTATTCATATCCCAATACTGCTCATACTTATCTATTTAATCTTCAAATACCTTCAAACTTGGAAACAGCTTAATGAATACTATTCTGAACAGGATAAGTTAAACAAATTAATTTCAAAAGGGAATGAAGATAAAAACTTGAGTAAAGTTGACGCAGACGCCATTATAGAATTTTTACAAAAAATGACAAAGGAAATAAATCAAATAAAAGATAGGTACTTACAAAAAAAAGATCATTACAAAGATTTTAATGAGTATTTAAAATATGATAAAATTGATTTTATCGAAACAGATGAATTATTAAACGAAAATAAATCAACAACATATAAAACACTTTTAATCACTCTCGCAACTATTAGTTCTGTTATTCATTTAAGAGAAATTCCACATCACGAGAACAATAATTTTCTGAGGATAGTTGGAATTGTGATTCTCACTATTATTTCATTAATAACAAAATGGTTCTTAAGTTAATCAATCTATATGCAACTATTTTATCATTACACTTCATTAGAGGCCTTCAAAAACATTGTTGAGTCAAAAACATTGTGGCTAACAAATTCCGCTTTTCTAAACGACAGCACAGAAATAATAAATGGGAAAGACTTCTTTAACGAAATTACAGAAATAACACTTAATGAATTAGAAATTAAAAGGGTTAAAGATTTTTTTAGACAGTTTATTAATGACCTCACTAAACCATTTGATAATTATGAAATGTATATTATTCCCTTCTGTAAGGAAGGAGATAAAAAAAGTCAATGGGTTCAATATGCACCTCAAGGCATAGCAATAGGATTTGAGAAATCTGTTTTTCCAATTGATTATAACGAAATATACCAACTTAATGATTGCCTTTATACGCATGAATCCAAACGAAAAGCAATAATAGAATTATTGACGGATGATATTTTTATGACAAAAATGGTTAACATTGACAACAAGTCCTTTGATTGGAAAAAAGAATGGGGAGAAGAGTGGGGCAAAATTTTGGATATTGTAGGACAAGCTGTCATACACCGATTTAAAAAGCTAAAGCTCTCTATTGACTTTGATAAAGAATTGCTTTACACAAAAATTTTAATGTATGCGCAATTTAAGATATTAGCGTTACTAGCTCGCTTTAAGGATGAAGGATTTGAAGACGAAAAAGAAGTACGCTTTGTTAGAATAATTGGTAAAGATGAAGTAAATAAAATATCATCTAGAGTATGTGATAATAAGTTTATACCCCATACATTTTTACCAATAGAATTAAGTTCCATTAAACAAATAATATTTGGACCTTCGGTTAATTCAAAAAATGCTGATGCAATAAAACAATTCGTAGCAAAAAATAAAATCGATTGTGAATTCATTAATTCCAAAATTCCGCTACAATTATAGACTACTGTCCTCAGTTTGTCTCGGCACTCTCAACTCTTAATCCCATCTCCATCAAATTGAATGAGTCACCCAAAATCGTTTCATTCTTCCCACAAATGAAACCCGAAAAGAAAATTACTGTTGAACTTACCGAAGAAGAAAAAGCTGTGTTCGAAATATTAAAAGCAAATTCACCCATCGATTTAAACGAGCTAAAAACTCAAACTGGTTTAAGCAATAAAAAGTGGGACAAAGCGATTAAAGGACTCACTAAAAACAAGCTGGCCAAAGTTGAAAAAACTGGCGATGATTTGCATGTTGAAGTAGTTTAAGAAAGTAGTGAGATTTTAGTAGAAAATCGTAAATAAAAAATTATTTGATATTGAGCCTTTCGTTGGGATACGGGAGGCTTTTTTTTTGATTAAAGTTGAAGCTTGGGGTTCGAGGTGTCACTTGATGTCCTAAACCATATTCGTTTCCTTTACTGAGTGACAATAATCTTATAGATTGGCCCAAAGATTATAAGATGAAAGTACATTTAAGGAAAAGGAAATTAAGGAATTCAACTAAGTCCAACCCCCGTTATACCTTGTATTTGGACATTTACCACAGAAAGGGAAAGCGTAAAAGGGAGTTCTTAGGTATCTATTTAGAACCTCAAGACTCACAGACTTATCGGAAGGAAAAGTTGGAATTGGCTAATAAAATTAAGGCTAAAAGGATGTTGGAACTCTCAAATGAGGAATTTGGGTTTCCAACAAAGCATAAATTAAAAATGAATTTTGTAGAGTATTTCCAAGGCCAAATGACAAAGAAAGATGGGAATACCAAAATGATTTGGAAAAACGTTTATATATATCTTGATGATTACACTTGCGGCAATATTCCTTTTGCCAATGTAGATAAAAAATGGTTGGAAGACTTTACCCAATATCTTACTGAAAACGTTTCCATTGCCTCCGCTTACACCTACATGGGGAAAGTAAGATGTGCTTTAAACGAAGCCGTCAGGGATGGAATTATTCTCAATAGCCCAGGGAAGATGCTAAGGCCATTGAAAGTGCCAGAGAAATCCAAAGAATATTTAACCATAGAGGAAATTCAACAAATTGCCAATACTCCATTTCATAATGATGAAGTAAAAAGGGCATTTCTACTTAGTTGCTTCACAGGACTTAGATTATGCGATTTAAGAAAATTGAAATGGACGAATATTAAAGAAACTTCTTTTAATGGTAGTGGAATTAAATATGCAATCTCCATTCAGCAAAGCAAAACCAAAAACATAATTACCATTCCACTTAACGAAACTGCATTAAGGCTTATAAATCCAATGCAGCATAATGACAGTCTAGTCTTCCAATTGTCAAAATATCATATATCTACCCAAAGAGCATTAAATCGTTTGCTAGAAGCAGCTAAAATCAGCTCTAAACACATCACTTTCCATTGCGCCCGACATTCCAATGCAATAATGCTTTTAGCTGCGGGTGCAAACCTAATGACAGTAAAGGATTTGTTAGGACATCGTGATATTAAATCCACCCAAATTTATGCCAAAGTAGTTGATGCTTCCAAACACAAAGCTGTTACTAATCTACCCACTATCTGCATATCTGCCCAATAAAGAGCACTGAGATTATTTAAGTTTTTTTAACAATAGGAGTAATTTTGGTAAAATCTCATCAAAAAACACATAACACACTAATCTACTGATTGTTATGCCTATATATTGACAAAAACACTATAATAATTGAGGATACCACCCCCTTTTAAGGTAGCGATACTGTTGTCGCCTTATAATTAAATGAATATGAAAATCAAAAAAAAACAAGGAAATGATTCCTTTAAACAAGGATGGGTTAAACTTGACCGAAGTGTTTTGGACTCAGCAATTATTAAAAATCCTAATCTTTGCCAAATATATATTTGGTGTCTATTAAAAGCTAATCATAGTGATAAGTTAGTTTCGTTCAAAGTTGGGAAAGGAGTCACGGAAGTTACTTGCAAAAGAGGCCAGTTTATAACAGGCCGGAATAGAGCTTCTGAGGAATTGGGCATGCCAAAATCAACTTTTTATAAGAACAGCAAAAAGTTAGAAAATTATGGCATGATTAATATAGAATCTAACAACCACTATTCAATCGTAACGCTTGTAAATTATGGGTTTGCAGCGCCAACGGCTTCAATAGTGGAACAGCAAAAGAATAAAAATGACGATTCCCAAGGAACCTCAAAGGAACAGCCAGAGAACACAAATAATAGTAAATAATCCTCGGGGCAAGCCCACGAGGCATTGAAGAAAATATTTTTGGATCCCGAGGCAAGCCTCGAGGTATTAAACCTTAATGAGAATAAAAAGAAAGAAAAAGAATTAAAGAAAGATATAAATATAAATAGATATACTTCTTCTGATTCATTAAACATTATTGATATGGATGAAGAGAAGCTTTCTGATTCAAATCCTGACTCAATATATAACGATTTAATTCAGTCAGCATACCAAGAGATAAAAGAATTAGTTGCAAGTGATTACAAGAGGATTTCAATAATCCCTAGACAATTGACATTCATGGAGTTTTATTCACTGTTAAAGATGTATCATTGGAACGACATCTCAACAAAACTTGACCATCTTGAAAGATGGAAGGATTGTATAAAGCAAAAACATATGTTTAAAATTCTCAATACTTTTTTGAAAAATGACCAATCAGTTATTGCATTGAATGGATTAAAGGAAAACGACCTAATTAGTAAATGGGCTGATAGAAAACAATATGAAGAATCACTTCAAGATAAAATAAATCGGATACGACATATGGAAGTTGAAAATCGCAAATTATTTCAATTATCGCGTTTTTGGAAAGATTATACTCCATCAGTTAGTGAAGTTGAAAAAAGAGCGTTAATTAATGATTTCCATATATTTGAAATTCATTTATTGAGTTATGAAATTTCAATATTTGAGCACGAGTTCGAAACAAGAAATTTTAAAAAGTATCACAAAATTAGATTATTGGGATTTAACAATAATTTCCTTGCGGAACAAGTTTCAAACTTTTTGGAAATTAGCTTTGATGAATATGACACATTTTATGAAGGATACTTCCAATATCTTGTTAAACTGAAAGAAAACTGAAATGAAAGTAATATTGATTGAAATAATTTACTTATGTTTTTTTTCTAAACCGTACATTTCATTCAGCGATACTATGGATTTTAAAAGTAGTGTTGGTGATTTAAAATGGCTCTTTGTAGTGCACTTTGCTTCATATATGCAAATTTCTATTTGCAGTGCATTTAATTGCACTAGAACCTCTTAAAATTGCTCTATACGCAACATATTATTAATTCATATAAAAATATAAATGTTACTTTTTGTAAATTCATTCTTTTATTTGTCCCCCATTAATTATTTGAACTTTTCTTTATTAATGATACCGAGTGCCTTTCCTACTACCACAATCCCATACACACATTATGGCTTTGATTAAACAGAAGTTTATTAACTTTAAAAAGGAGATAAGAAAAGGAAGCAGTTAAGGAGCTAGTATTTTGCAGTTAAGAATATTGCAATAACTAACTTAAAAATCAACTAGACAGGCTAAAATCTGCTGAATACGACAACATTTGAAGATACTCAAATGAATTTAAATACATAAGCTCGATTACTCACCTGCAATCACAGTGAGGACAAATCTCAGAGAATAGATTCATCGACAAAGTATTATGTATAGAAGCATGCCTGAATAAACGTCTAGGGGGGTAGCTTTATAGCTCAAGACTGAAACTGGGAGGGGAGGGAAGCTCATTGTTACTTCCTTGCAGACAATAGAAAGGCACAAACAATATGAAAATATTAGATTAAAGAAATTATACCAACTTCTCAACTTCCTCTATCAGTTGATGAGGTTTAATATTCAAAGCTTTGGATAAATAAAAAATTGTGGTAATTGTTGGCTGTCTTAATCCTCTTTCAAGGAGCGAGATATAAGTCCTGTCAAGTTCAGCTAATTCGGCTAGTTTCTCTTGTGAAAGATTAACCTTTATCCGATATTCCCGTAAAACATTTCCAAATACTTGACTTAACATGCCTCAGACTTTAGTCCTCAGTAAAGTAAGCCACTAAGAAAATTTTAATCCACAGATTATAGTCCGAATTATTTGTTAATTTTAAAACTCAAATTCAACGAATATGGAAAAAGCTAATCCTAAAAATGACACAACTTTCATTTGTCCTAAATGCCAAAGGTCTTACTCCCTATCCGATATTAAAGAGAATGACTATGCTAATATTTCCGGGGATAATTATTGTTCAAATTGCGGAAAAATGACTGAACCAGAAATTTTCATCCAAAAACCGTCCCAAAGTACATCAAATTCAAACATTGGAACATATTTATTGGTAATGGTGCCGATTATAATATTTGGCATAATAATGATAATAAAACTGGATATCTTATCTCCATCTCAAAATTCAAAATCATCAATGTTGGTAAAACAAAAAAGGAGAGAGATTAAAAATGCAAATAATAAGACTATTATAGAGGAACACATGAAAATGAATTACACAATTAATTTCATTCCATTAGAACATGAAACTAATTTTAAAATTACATTATGGGACTATAAAAATTCTTTTTCAAAAAATAATCTTGACGGGATTCTTAAATACCATAATAATAGA
>CAYZBC010000269.1:0-7378 GCA_964476535.1 uncultured Maribellus sp. | reverse complement strand
TATTTTTTGCCTGCCAAAAAGAACCTGAACAAAAACCACTGCCCGAACCGGGTTATCCTACTACTTATGCAATTTTAGCGCAACAAGAATGGTTGGCCAGAAATTCCGAATTTCAACAAATTAATATTTTTGATGATCTGACTTTGAACGAATATGGATTCGCAAATGGTATTATTCCCTTAAATGTGAATGATTCTATTACTGCGGAATTTGTGCTTGAAAATGTTGATTCATTTTTAGTGAGGTATAGAACTTTTATGGGAATTTCTGATAATATTACTTTTGAATTAGAAAATCAACTCCAGGCTTATGCTTTATATTTGGCTCCATTTGGGTTTGATTATATTCGAAATTATTTTTCATATCTCAAAACAATGGAAACAGAAGGTTGGTACGATAGTTTAGAGACGATTACCCATAATTTTCGATTGAATCAAAACAGAATTGAGGGTGAAAAATTTATTGGACCAAGCATTGAATTTGAACTTCAAACATTGGACAATACAATTACTATATCTGGGAATTGGTATCCAAATGTAATAATCCCAGCGTTTCAAATTTATTCGGAAGAAGAAGCGATTGGAATAGTACATAGGAAAATACTTGAAAAAACAGGGTTGGATTTATGGGAAACAAAGCACAATTTTAGTCTTCACAAAACATTGATAGCCATTAACAATAATTCAAAAATTGAATTACATGAATGTTGGAGAGTATATACTGAGGCCAGAGAAGGTTTGTTTTGTAATGTTTATGTGGATACTCAAACCGGTGACGTAATAAAATACTATGAGCATGGATATATGTATTAAATATCAACCCATCAAAACAAAGTCCTTCCCCTCAACATAAGTCATTTAAAAATAGATCTTTTGTTTGAGTCAGTTGATGAAAAACATTTTCCAGATTTTGCTGTTTCTCCGTCAAAGTTAAAAGAGTAAGTTTATTTTCAACTGCAAATTCGAAAATTGCCGGACGAATATCTCGTTTGTTTTCCGATTCAATTTCCCACAAGGAATCTTTCAATGTTGCATTTTTTACACCTTCAATCGAAAGTAATTGATTCTGTTTTACCGGAGAATTAAATTCAGCAGCTACAATCTGGCTGCGTTTAATACTTCCACGTTTAATCTCTGCAACTCCACCGTCGGCAACAATCTGTCCTTTATTAATGATAATTACACGGTTACAAACGGCTTCCACTTCCTGCATAATGTGCGACGAAAGCATCACGGTTTTTTCCTTACTGATTTCGAGGATTAAATTGCGAATTTCCTCCAATTGATTTGGATCTAAACCGGTGGTTGGTTCATCTAAAATTAAAATTGATGGGTCGTGAATCAATGCTTGAGCCAGTCCAACCCGCTGTCGGTAACCTTTCGATAGCGCTCGTATTTTTTTATGTTGTTCATCGCCCAACCCGATAAGTTCAACCATTTCGACAACGCGTTGCTTTTTATTTTTCAACTTGTAAAAACCCGCAGTAATTTCAAGAAATTCTTTAACGTAAAGGTCGGTATAAAGTGGATTTTGTTCCGGCAGATATCCGATGTTTTTTCTAATTTCAAGATTATCTGATGAAAATTTTTGATTATGAATGAATACTTCGCCCGAATCGAAAGGTAGATATCCAGTGATTATTTTCATCATTGTTGACTTACCCGCGCCGTTTGGGCCCAAAAAACCGACCAATTCACCTTTATTTATCTGAAAGCTGACGTTACTCAAAGCCTTTTGCTTTCCAAATAGTTTTGTTATGTTCCTCGTTTCTACTGTCATACATTTAAAATCACAAACAAAAATAGTCTATTCTTTTTATATTGAAAGCATTAGTTTAAATTTGCAATTCAGAATAAAAACAGATTGATGAAAGATCGCAGTTTCAATTATATTAAGGATTTAACAAAGTACGAAAGGCAGAAAACGTGGGAGGTAAATATTGGGGATGTTCCGGTTGGAGGAAATCATCCAATACGAATTCAAACCATGACCGATACCAGTTCGAAAGATACGGAAGCAACAATTGATCAATTGGTTCGTGTTATTGCTGCAGGTGCTGATTATGTGCGGGTTACTGTAAAGGGGATTTTTGATGCCGAAAATATTAAAAATATTAAAAAGGGATTGGTTGCCCGAGGTTACAATACTCCATTGATTGGAGATATTCATTTTAATCCAAAATTAGCTGAAATTGCGGCAAAGAGCATTTCTAAAATTCGCATAAATCCGGGAAATTTTTACGATAAAAGAGCTAATTTTAAAAATAAAGTTTACTCTGATGATGAATATAAAGCTGAATTGGTAAAAATTGAAGAGCAATTTGTACCTTTTCTTAAATTACTTAAAAAAACCAATACGGCCATTCGGATTGGTGCAAATCATGGCTCATTGTCGGACAGGGTGATGAACCGTTTTGGCGATACACCAACTGGAATTGCTGAATCGGTAATGGAATTTCTACGCATTTGTAAAAAAGAAGATTTTAACAATGTGGTAGTGTCTGTTAAGTCGAGTAATACACGCGTAATGGTTTACACCGTTCGCTTGCTAAATTATAAGATGCGATTGGAAAATATGAAATATCCAATTCATTTGGGAGTTACAGAAGCCGGTGAGGGTGAAGACGGACGGATTAAGTCTGCGGTTGGAATTGGTGCTTTGCTGGCTGATGGAATTGGTGATACAGTGAGAGTTTCGTTAACAGAAAAACCTGTAAAAGAGATCCCTGTAGCACAAAAAATGGTTAATCATTTTAGAACCTACGAATACCACGAACCTATTACCGCACCGTTAATTGCACAAACTAATCCATTTGAATATGAACGGCGCTCAACTCGTCCGGTTTTAAATATGGGAGGCGAACATCTTCCGGTTGTTGTGGCCGATTTGGGAGATCGAGGTTTGCGTGAGATGATTCCAATTCGCGGTAAATTAGTGCCCGATTATTTTCTTTCGGGAAATCGGATTATGGATATTAACGGCGAAGAATATCCAATTATGTCGCTGGAAGAATATTTATTTGAAAGTACTCGTTGGGGACGAATGAAATTTATTCGTACAAATAAAAAAGAGTTCGACCGTTTTATGGACGTAAACCCCGAAATTATTACCAAATTAAAACAAACACGAAAAACGGTATTAATTCTCGAAAGTTTCAATAAAAATCCGATGGCTGAATTACGCGCATTTTTTATGGCCTTGGATACTCATATCTGGAGAGTGCCGGTAATAATATACCGCAGATACGAAGAAGATGTTTTGGAAGACTTACAAATTAAAGCTTCGGCTGATTTGGGAGGAGTGTTTCTGGACGGTTATGGAGATGGCGTTTGTATCTCGAACGACAGCGAAAATATTACTTTCACCGAATTGAAAGATTTAGGTTTTGGAATTTTGCAAGCCAGCCGTATGCGAGTTTCAAAAACGGAATTTATTTCTTGTCCGGGTTGCGGGCGAACTCTTTTCGATTTACACGAAACAACGCTGAAAATTAAGGAGCATTTTAAACACCTCGACCACCTAAAAATTGGAATTATGGGTTGTGTGGTAAACGGCCCTGGCGAAATGGGTGATGTGGATTATGGATTTGTTGGAACCGGCATGAATAAAGTTAGCTTGTATAAAGGATTAAAACCCGTAAAAAAACACATTCAACACGAAAATGCAGTTGAGGAATTGGAGCAGTTAATTCGCGAAAATGGAGATTGGAAAGATCCTACGGATTAATCTAATCCTCGCGTTTCATCCATTATTTCATTTAGTTTTTGGCGTAATATTTCCATTCCTTCAATTTCGTCGGAAAAGGAATATTTTAGTTCATGCGTGAAATCATCGTCTGTAATTCGAATTATTTCGTCGCAGCCGTCAACACAAACGTTGCAATTTGTGTATTCCAGCGTTTTAAAAAGAGAGTAATCAAATGAATTGGTAATTTCTTCCCATTCTTCGGAAGTTAGATTTCTACTTTTATTGGTAGTGCCCATTTTTTCTCCACAGGGAATGTTTCTTACGTATTCAATATTGGAATTGGTAACAATGATGAATTCCTGTCCGCCACACCAACCACATTCCGAGCCAAATTCAATGGTAAATTCTTTTGGTTCAATTATTACATTATCAGCGCATCCAATAAATAGTATTGAAGTAAGAAGAAATAAACAGGCATTTAGTAAATGCTTCATATAAAAGATTTTATAGTAAGACAATAAAAAGCAAAATTGGTTGCGTATTCTAAGATTTTAGGTGATTTTCAAACTCGTTAAGAATTCTTAGATTTGTTTTCGAATTTTACAATTAAAAATTATGGCACGAACCTATTGGAAACCCGGAACAATAATTTATCCACTACCCGCAGTAATGGTAAGTTGTGGCGAAAATCCTGAAGAGTATAATATTATAACAATTGCATGGACAGGTACAATTAACTCAGACCCACCGATGTGTTACATCTCGGTTCGGCCGGGGCGTCATTCATATGAAATTATTAAACGTACCGGTGAATTTGTAATTAATCTAACAACAGAAAAATTGGCGAAAGCAACTGATTGGTGTGGTTGTAGATCGGGAAGGAAGTATAATAAATGGAAGGAAATGAATTTGACTCCGGCACCGGCAAAAATTGTAAAAGCACCAATTATTGAGGAGTCGCCGGTAAATATAGAATGCGTAGTAAAAGATATTGTTGAGTTGGGCTCACATCACATGTTTATTTCCGATGTGGTAAGTGTGTCGGTTGACGATGCCTATTTAAATGAAAAGGATGCATTTAGCTTTTCAAAAGCCAATCCGTTGGTGTATAGCCACGGACATTATTTTGGTATGGGAGACAAAATCGGCAAATTTGGCTGGTCGGTTGAAAAGAAAAAGAAGAAGAAACAATAGCATATTTTAATCACGTTGAACAATCAGCAATAAGTTTTGTAATGAATAAACAAATCTGATTACCGATGTGTCAGGTTTTAATATAAATTATTTAAAGATGAAACGAGCATGAATTTTAACATGTAAAATTCACAAAAGGACATGTTTGGATTCAGCTCGAGTTACGTAAGTTACAGATAAATACAAACAATTTAAACTTATGAAAAAAGTACACATTTTAATCTTAATTATTTTAATGAATTTAGGAATGGCAAATGCACAAAATAATCCATTGTTGGGTGATTTTAAGACTCCTCACGATGCGGCACCTTTCGATAAAATTGAGAACGCACATTTTTTACCGGCTTTTAAAAAGTCAATAGAAAAAGGGGAAGCCGAAGTAAAAGCTGTTATTGAAAGTACAGATAAACCAACTTTCGAAAACACAATTATTGAATTGGAAAAAGCAGGAAGATTGTTAAGCCGGACTGCTGGAATATTTTTTAATTTGCTGAGTTCGGAAACCAGCGATGAACTTCAGAAAATTGCTCAGGAAGTGTCGCCAATGCTCACTAAGTTTCAGAACGATATAACTTTAAATCCTGTTTTATTTGAAAAAATAAAAGTGGTTTACATGCAGAAAGATCAACTCGACTTAACAGTTGAACAACAAACATTATTGGAAAATACTTTTGTTGGTTTTGTACGTCAAGGTGCAAATTTATCGGAAGAGCAAAAAGATAAATTCAGGGAAATAAGTACTGAAATGTCGAAACTGACGCTGACTTTTGGTGAAAATGTTTTGAAAGAAACCAATAAGTATGAATTACTTATTACAGATAAATCGAAATTAGCAGGATTGCCGGAAGGTGTTTTGGAAGCAGCAGCCGGAAAAGCCAAATTGAAAGAAAAAGAAGGCTGGATTTTCGATATTTCGATGCCCAGTTATTTACCTTTTATGAAATATGCCGATAATCGCGAATTGCGCAAAGAACTCTATTTGGCGTACGGTTCAAAATCATTTAAAGGCGATGAATTCGATAATCAGAATAATGTAAAACGAATTACGGAATTGCGTTTGGCTCAAGCTAATTTATTGGGCTATAAAAATTATGCCGATTATGTTTTGGAGCGCCAAATGGCTATGAATCCTGCCGGTGTTTACAAACTTTTAGACGATTTATATGAAGCTTCTTTTAATGTGGCAAAACACGAAAAAGAAGAGTTGCAGGAATTTGCAAATAATATTGGTTTCGATGGCGAAATAATGCCATGGGACTGGAGCTACTACAGTGAAAAACTAAAGGTAAAGAAATTCGACTTAAATGATGAAATGCTAAAACCATATTTTGAATTAAGCAATGTGGTGGATGGTGTTTTTGGTTTGGCTACCGAATTGTATGGAATCACATTTAAGCCAAACAGCAACATTCCGGTTTATAACAATGAGGTTACGGCTTACGAAGTTTTTGATGCCGACGGTACATTCTTATCTGTTTTTTATACCGATTTTCATCCGCGTAAAGGAAAACAAGGGGGTGCCTGGATGAATGACTTTAAAAGTCAGTGGAAAGAAAACGGCGTTGATTCTCGTCCGCACGTTACTATTGTAATGAATTTTACGCGCCCCACAGAAACTAAACCAGCACTTTTAACTTTTTCTGAACTTGAAACTTTTCTACACGAATTTGGACATTCTTTGCACGGAATGTTAGCGAATTCAACTTATTCAAGTTTGTCGGGAACAAGTGTTTATCGCGACTTTGTTGAGCTTCCTTCACAAATTATGGAGAACTGGGCAGTTGAAAAAGATTTCCTTGATCGTTTTGCTGTTCATTACAAAACAGGAGAGAAAATACCTGCCGAATTGGTGCAGAAAATTGTTGACTCACAGAATTATTTGGCAGGATATTTATCTATTCGCCAGTTAAGTTTTGGTTATTTAGACATGGCATGGCACACTTTAGAAAAACCGTTTGAAGGTGATGTTAAGGATTTCGAAGAAAATGCTTCGAAAAAAACAAAGATTTTCCCGTTGATTGAAGAATCATGCATGAGTACTCAATTCGGACATTTATTTGCAGGCGGTTATGCTGCCGGATATTACGGTTACAAATGGGCAGAAGTTTTAGACGCCGATGCGTTTAGTGTTTTCAAAGAGAAAGGATTGTTTAACAAAGAGGTAGCTGCATCGTTCCGCAGAAATATTCTTGAAAAAGGTGGTACTGAGCATCCAATGATTTTATACAAACGTTTCCGTGGTCACGAACCAACGGTTGATGCCTTGCTTGAAAGAAGTGGATTGAAATAGAGAAAATCTATTATAAATTGTCAATTCGGCACATGCCGTAATCTATAGAAAAGGATGGTATTGCAGCAAGCGATGCCATCCTTTTATTCATTCATAAATACAATTTGAAAGAAGAAGATTTTTATCGACCAATCGGATTATAAATAATGAAAATTGACCCTACTCTGAAAAGTAGGTTTTAAAAGATGGATTAAATTTATTGTAAAA
>CAYZBC010000268.1:0-7389 GCA_964476535.1 uncultured Maribellus sp. | reverse complement strand
CCAGAAAATTCTGTACGGGAGAGAGATACTTATTAGTTAGTTAACAAAGTTGCTTAAGTATGCCTCTACATGGCTAGATATCGCATAAACTACTTCCTCCTGCTTCGTCAGTTGGGTGGTGCGTATTTATCTTTGCGAATTCTACAGGGCGGGGTGTTCGTGGTAGGAAGTAAAGATAACTTCAGCAAGCTATGGAAACTTACAAAATATATCAAGGGTATGTCTAGGGCAGTTGGGACTGCTTTAGTGGGGTTCTAGACAAAGAACCCCAAAATGACTGGGTTTCTTCGCAAGCTCAAGGTTCAACCAAATCCTTTTTGCATCCCTACTGCAAGTTCCCCACTTAGTCGGCATAATAAGAGCGAAGCTGTCACCAGGGGCAAAGTAAGACCTTTTTCAAGGCTAGATTTTAGATGACAATTTTACAATCCAGAATAATGGCTATAATGAGAGGCGTGTGAATAGTGACTGCTGTGAGAATAATGAGAGGTGTGTGAATAATGCGAATAATGGTATGCAATGTTAAATTTTTTATCTTTCTCCGCAAATATATTCATAGCATGCCGTAATATTAGGGGTTTCTTTTTTTCTATTGAAGTTGTTGTTGCGGCTTCAACACCACCGCTTTTACTAGGAAGAACTAACGAACAAAATAAAGCCGCCACTGACACAAACCGCCAAAAATACTTCTTCATTACAATCCTCCTTTAAACTCCACAGTGTTAACGCTATCAAAAAATATATTATTTGTCAATCTTTTGTTATTGCATGAATATGCTTACTATGTATATCCATTGATGAGGCAAATAAACCACCGCACTGTTCGCGATAGCCACATTTTTCACAATCTTCAAGATAAATGTTTTTCCAGGCTGATATAGATTTGCGTGTATATTTCCAGATGGATTTTGGCAATATACAAAGCTGGGCATTATATATTGAAACATTCATGCCTCTTTGGGCTAGCATAATAACTGCTTCCTCCAATTGTTTATTATAATCAAAGGGATCTATCCATAGTTCATTTAGGTTATTCTTTGCTAAACCAACCGTTTCCATTTGCATGAAAGCAATATGATGAACAAAGGGGAAATTACGGTATATGAAGTTTGCTAAATGTGGTAATCTTTTAAAATTTAATTTAAGCATAACTATTCTAATGCCAATCCGCTGATTAAATAATGCAAGATTGTATAGTCCTTTTATTGTCTTAAAAAACCCATCTGCTTGTATTATTTTATTATGCTCTTTATCTGTGTCAGCATATAAAGGAATCTCTATAATTAGTTTAGGATGTCTAACGCTGATAAGTTTTTTAACATATTCAAGATTTTGTAGTTTGATTCCATTAGTTAATAGATTTAATTCAGCTATAGGCAAGAATTTCTTACATGCTTGAATAATATCAATCAATTTATTACCAAGCAATGTTGGCTCACCACCTGTAAGACCTAGACAAGAAGTTTTTTTACTCATCAAAGAAATTAGCTTTAAATTTAAATGCGTTCTATCTTCTTCGCTTTCGACAAGTGTCTGAGGACACATTATACATGAGCAATTACACCGTTGTGTTAGCATAAGACAATTATCCCAAGCATTCCTTTCATATAGGATACTTAGAACACCATTTGGCTCTAATAATATAATATCACCATTATGAAGAAAGCTTGTTTCAATATTACACAGAATAGGTGCGATGCCCTCGTCTTGAGGCAATCGATTTATTATAGTAGCGGCATAACCACTTAATGGGTTTTTTTTATTTGAAACAAATATGTAGTTTTTTTTACCTCCTAATATTCGTCTAAATGTTATTTTCCCAACGATGCTTTGGCTAATGTTTAATGCTAACCCTCGTAATTTTTTCATGTGGATTTACTTTTTGTTTCTTCCAAAGGTCTTCTTGTTATCCAAGACCAGAATACATCCTGAATATCTTTGCTATTTTGTTTTATCAATTCCAAAAAGTATTTTATAATTGCTTTATTTCTTCTACAGATTTCACTCGTATTCTTATTCCCGATAATATCTCCTTGCTCTGAATAATTACGAACGGGATCTGCCCCACAATAACTCTGAAATGCACATTCTGCACATTCGGGTAAACATTCTAAACATGAAGAATTAATAAGAAAATGCAAAAAGTCGCTATTGAAAAGCTCCTCATAAGATTTTTCGTGGACATTCCCCATTAAAAATTTATTATCCCCCATAGATGCAAGCATTCGTGCTTCGTCAGATACATAGACATTACCATCATAATTATAAATAACACCACTTATCCCAACCCCTGCCGGAGATTGCATATCCACGAACCCTGTAGAGAAAGGAGTTAAAATACGAGTTAAAAGCAATGAGGCAAAACACTCTTCAAAGAAAACGCCCTTAGTATTAATATGCAAAATGTAATTTAATCCATCTTTGTAATTATAAATAAAATCTCTAATATTATATGATAAAGTATCTTTATCAAGTTTTGCAAAACCGTAAGGATTCAGACCTCGGAAGAAGATTGAATGAAAACCTTGTTGCAAATATTCATCAACTATTTCTTTAAATCTGCCTAAGCTGTATTTTGAAGCCGTCATTAATGCAGAAACAGCATTTGGTCCCAGGTATTCACGACATAGCTTTATCTTTTCTATCACAATATCGTAACTGTTATGTGTGTTCTGTAGAGGTCGATTTTTGTTGTGTAAGTCTTTTGGCCCGTCTAAAGAAGTAGAAATATAAACAGGATGTTTTTTTAGATATTTAAGCATTTTATGTGTCATAAGACTGAGATTAGTGCAAATTATAAATTCCAACTGCTTTTTTTTAAAAATATTCAGCCATTCTGCATATTCTATGACATATTTCACAATATCAAAATTTAGTAATGGTTCCCCACCTTGAAATTCAATTTTAATCATTGGCGAAGGAGATCTGAAAATTAATTCGACCACCTTTTTTGCTGTTCGTTTGTCCATGTTATAACCCTTAGCATCTATATCTTTATATGAAACTTGGCAGTATTTGCACTTTGAATTACACCGTAATGTAGGTACGATCATGTGTAAAGCGGTAAAATTATTAAGAAAACTCTTCTTGGTGCGATATTTAGTAGCCAACATTTGAATAACAGGTTCTATCTTGGTATCTGTTACTATCTGCTTGGATTTTAAGTTCAGGAACGTTTCGCTTTTAAGATGTAGTTTGGAATTAACAAACTTATAAAAATCATCCTTGGATAAAAATATAAATTCACCTACTTCGTTTGATATAAAATATTCATCATCGGTAAATTTTTGGAACCTAAAAGGAAGTAGCTTATATGTCATGTTTACATTATTCATCTATTGGTGAAAAAGCTTGTTTCACGATGGCATCTCTAATATGCTTATATCTATTTTCTGTACTTATTCGTAATTGCTGGTCAATTAATTCGTTCAAAAATTTATTGGCAATATCTTCTATAGAGTTCTGGTTTTTACTTTTAAGTTTGAAATACACTCCTATTACGAATTCAGAAATTGTTTGCATACGAAAGACCCCCTCATCGGTAAATTTATAACTTGTGGCAAAGATCGCCTCTTTGTTATATATTTTTTTATCTATCTCAAGTAATAAGCTCCATTTATCTAGTTTATTCATAATTTATCCCGAGTTATTTCCTTTTTCTTTTTCTGCTATTCTTTTAGCAAACACCAACCAACCTTGTTTTACCAATCACTTAACTCTTGTGCTAGTGGTTCTAGAAAACTGATTTCTAATGGATGTTTCTTAGGTGTAGCAGAGAACTATTGCAATAAACAAAGTTAATACTCTTAAACATCTCTTAATTTCATCTAACCTTTTTTAACTTTCGTTCTTGTTTTATTATATCTCGCAATGTCCTGTTCACAAAAATTAATTCGCCCTCATTATATTTCGCAACCAATTTGTCCCCAAGTATATCAAAATCTTGCCTATTTTTTAAATCTTTATTCCCTTCAAATTGCGATGCTATAAATCTTACTTTTAAATCTCCATTCTTATCAAACCCAACTATTCCTATTAGTTTAGCTTCAATTTCTTTGACTTTATTCATCATTCTTTCTCTTTGTTCCTTTTTAGGTTTTTCCTTAAACTGCTGATAGTTTAAAATCCAAAAATCAACCTGAATCTTACAGGCATTATCCTTACTAAATCCTTGAAATATGTAACCATGTTCATTGATAAGTCTAATTTCGTCCAATATGAAATTGACGTTTTCTTTCCCCAAAAAGAGAGCCTTTCTAATAGTGTCTCTTTCTACATCTTTTTCGACATCCATAAGTACTAAATCAATGTAACTTAGATCAATTTGCTTAAAGTTTTCCTTTTCGATTTTAGCCTCTACTCTATGAAAAAATAAACATATTGTGAAAGAAAGCGATACTACTAAAAAAATACTTTTTTTATTCATTTAAATCTCCTTTATTGATAACCTGCTTAAACCAAAGGATCGCTGCCTCTCCCTCTTTTTGGGTGACTTCGTCCACTGTGCGACTATGACGAATTCCATTCCTAAGGTCGGCGAACTGGCCGAACTTTGCTACAAGGGTTTCTTTGTTGGTAAACCTTGGCTCAAATTGGGGCCAAGTGGTTCTGGATGTAATTGTGTCCTGGAGCTCGCGCAAGTCACAAAACTCCAACATGCCCGAAAAAGTTTGATAATGCTCTGTATCTAGAGCAGCATTCTTCTTAACGGCCGATTGGATATCTTTGTCGATTTTCTGTCTGAGATGTGAAGGGAGCTGAGATACATCCCCATTGAATGTTTCAATAATGATCTGGCGCAATGCAAGCTCTATCTTCTCAATGCTCTCATCCAGTTCACGTAGCTGCGGGGACAGGTCTAGTCGCTCTTTGATAAGTAGGTTTTCTATAGCTTCCTGAATCGTGCGCTGTCGCTCGGCAATGAATGCTTCGAAATCATTGGACATAAACGGATTACGCAGCAAAATTTCCTGCGCTGCTGGCGAGATGAAGTGAGACTCAAGAATGACACGCACTGCAGTATCGCCATTGTCGACTATTAGCTCTGGCAGATATTTATTGGGTAATCTATCGTTAATCACATTCCTGTTGGTTTCCTTACTCAAGGGTGTACGATTCAAAATTGTATGGATTGAATTATTCTTTAAATTTTTTGCACTCCAGGAGACAGGGATAATATGGTGATCGTCCAGATCGTCATGTTGAGGAACATTGCCGGTCATCCAGTCACGTGCACCCTGAAGCACAAGCAAGTTAAAAATGCCGTTATAAACAGACGTGCCCTTCTTCGTTTCTTTATGCAATTCCAGACCCCTGAAACGGATTTTGAACTCCTGTAGGAGGGTGGGTTCAGCTGCATCATCTTTCAGCCATGCTTTCACATCAAGGAAGTCACGAGCACTTGTTGACTCAACCGAACCTGAATAGCGGTTCGTAAATACCGAAGCCCAGTACCAATGTCGGATTTTGCGTTTAGCGTTGAGTCTCTGGTTGACTGGCAAAGTTGCGCTTTGCACCTGCAGAGCAGCAAGAACGGGAAGAATCGAAACATAAGGGAGATATTGTGACGAGATAGCTCCAAACTCCTGTGGATGCCGTAAAAGCTTGATTACATTCTCAAGAGCCTCTACAGCCTCATCCCAGCATCTATTAAACTCTCTTGTATCAGAAACCAGTATCTCCTTTCTACGCGTGCCATCTGGATCCCGAATTTGTTTCTCCTGTCCTGGAAGCAGGTAATAGAGATATTTAGGTGAACAGTAGGACTGTCGCAAAATCGACATTACTTGGAGAATATAAACATTCATCTTTCCAGTATCTACAAATTCCAGGCGTGGTGCAACCTCTCGCCACATATTTTTGAGTTGTAATCCCCTTGGCTTGAGCAGTGCATTCATAAGGTCAAAAACATCGAGGCGAATACCACGACTATTAATTTGAGTAAAAATGTCGCAGACCTTGTCAATTGCTAAGTCTTTATCGAGCTCGATATAAGCAATCTGATATTCTTCAGTAATTCCTTTTAGATGTTCGCCAAAAGCTTTTGCGTTTTGAGTATGATGTATTGCATTTTTTGCTTTGGCGGCATCGCCTACACCCTGGGCATCAGAGGTGGCTCTCTTCCAGTATTCCTCATAACCTTGAACCCAGTTAGGTAACGCCCATCCTCTCGCACCAACCACCGAAAGAGGAAAGATATGTTCTGAGTATTGAATATCCCGATTGTTCACGATTTTGCTAGTACGTTTTGAAGGCCAATAATACCGAAAAGCCTCTTCATACTGTTCATTCATGAATTTGTCGACATGCACAAAATAGAGAGCGCGAGAGGTCTTCTTAGGTAGAGATACATCCGGGGCAACGAATGCGTAGTATAATGCTGTAAGCCGCTGTTGCCCATCGAGAACGATATGCTCTGGTTTGCCATCGCCATGATTCCATGGATACTGACCAGTTAAGTTGTAAAGACCATAAATAATCTCACAAGATAGCGCTTGGAAATTTTCCTTCTTCCCTTTCCATAAGAGTAGACTGCCAATGTAATAGTCGAGAAAAATGGATCGCATTAGATCCTTGATATCCCCGGGTCGCCACTCGAATTCTCGTTGGAAGTCAGGAATTACAAATCGCCCATCTTTTAATCTATTAATGACTGCATTTAAACTCATGTGATCTGGTTTCTGTGCATCTCTCATTTTCATCCTCCTTCTTGTTTCAACAACGTCTTATCGACTATTGGCTCAAATTGCTCAGTAAAATACCAAGACAGTCTTTTGCTTGTAAATAGAGCTGACTCTTGCTTTCCCGGGGACCTGCAATATTTAATGTCTTTATACTATTATCCTTAATCCAAGAATTAAATTCTTCTTTTGTTTTTGCAGTTATATTGCTTAAATCAACAATAAATAAAGGTTTCTTATGTTTCTTGCAGAGGTTTGCTGTGAGCAGTGTCCCTCCGCTTAATTCGCCTTTGTTGATTATAAGTGTTCCGTCTGATTCTATTAGATTTTTCTCTGTTCTTTCTTTATAATTTGAGGTAGCTGTTTCTATTAAGTTGTAGCTATTGGAGATCTTGCCATCTTCAGCTTTTCTTCCCTTTGGGCAATATCCGCCATGTGGTATTTGATTCTCTATTGCAAAGTCAAGACCTGCTCTATCTACTCCTGTTTGTCCACCTGAGATAATCTTTCTTACTTCCATAATCCCCTCTTATTCTCTCTAGCTTCTTTCTCATATTTCCTGAACTGCTCAAGATATTTGAATGGATATTTGGTATAAGCGTGTCCATATCCTTGCTTGATTAGTTCGGCATTAAAAAACGTGCCATCTTCCAGATATACATAGGCTAACGTCCTATTATATTTATCTTTTCTCTGCCAATCATACTCA
>CAYZBC010000267.1:0-7406 GCA_964476535.1 uncultured Maribellus sp. | reverse complement strand
GGGTTTTGTACCATCATCTCCATGCCGTCAATCATTTCGTAATATCCGGCATGGGTCGAAATGTAAAGCTTCCCATCCATCTCATAAAAGTTGGAATGTGATTTTCCTTGCGAAATGGTTTTGGAATCCGCTTCACCACATATTTCCGTGATATCTCCCAAATGCTCTATCTCGTCACTTTTGGGGTCATAAACGTAATATTGTCCACCGGTATCAATGGACTGCGACGACAGGCAATAATAAACCCGCCCGTCGCTGGCAGTACTTATGGTATTGTACGTGTCGTGCGCCAACTCAAAACCTGAGTAGTATTTTTTTGCCGTTAATGTTTTTTGTTCCGGATTGTCCTGTCCCTTACTTATAAATCCTGAAAACAGACATAAGGCTATCCAAAGTGTATTTTTTAATTTTATTGATTTCATTTTTTTAGATTATTCATTTTTTTATTCAAGACTTTACTGCCCCACTGATTTTCAGGAGAATACTTTGAGGAACACTCCCGAATATTTATATTAAGTATTAAGCTGTTTTTGTAGAACCATTAATCGCCTACATCAATCTTTACTCAAATTAATTTCTGAATAGAGAGGAATTTTAACTGTTTCAGCTAACTGAAGTATTTCATGCAGAATTTGCACCTCAATGCTAGGTGCCCACACTCCTGGTAATCCATATACAATTTGTGAAGTAGCTGCCTCATAGCCACCTTCCATTAAAATTGTTGATGAAGGAATATATGCCATTACATCGTTTGAATATCCCATAATAAAAATATGATTCCCCAGAATTCTTCTTAGTTCTAAAGAATATTCGCTTACTAATTCCCCACCTAAACTAATAATCGGTAGTTCTCCTAACGACCACACTTGTACTGGATAAGGATAGGATTTTTGAAGTTCTTCGCCATTCTTTATTTTTGAAATCAGACGAGTAGCCCATTTTTTTTGATAGTCTGATGATGACTTTTCCATTTTCAGAAGTTCTTCAATCGTTGGTTGATTTATTAACGGTAATTCAACTTCAGAATATGCACATTCTAATGTAGGCAGAAGTTCATTCATTTCTCCTGCTAATACACGTTCAACAGCAATGGCTAAATCTTTTCCATACTGAACAGCTAAGGGTATTGTTCTTCTTGGTAATGGATTCTGATCGGCTCCGGAACCTTGAAAGAAAAACGCTGTTGCTCCCGGATAAAATTTTTCCAGTTCAATTTGTGCAAATCCGGGATAATCACCGCTCCAATCATAACCATTTAAAACTGTTGGATGACAACCATAGCCAAAAATTACTGAAACTAGTTCATTTTTATTGTTAACCACTTTCAAAACAGGAACAGAATAATCGTTTGGCCCATTAAGTTCAGTTTGTTTCCAAAGTGTTTTTTCATTATTATTTCTACGGTTCACTTGAAACCTGGCAAATCCATTTTCTGCATAAAGCTTAACGGGTTGCATCGAATTTAATGCCTTACCAACCAATAAAACTATTTGTTTTTGAAGCCAATCAGAATACTGATTTATTTTTGCTAAATCACTAGAATCTATTGGGTAAATATCCAATAAACTCCCTCGTAGGACAGGTCCGGAATGTGTATGCGAACTGTTCAATATTATCCGTGACCTTGAAAAACCGAATTTCGATTTCAGGTTATTCCGAATATTTTCGGAAAGTGCTTTGGGAAAACCAAGCAAATCGGTAGTTATGAGTACTGATTGATTACCTTTTGCATCTTCAAACACAATTGCTTTTGCCTTTAAATCATGCAGTACCCCTTCAGATGGATGAGTTCGGTTAGCATATCCGGCCATCCACATTGACTGTTCCGGAGTTATCACAACGCTTGCGACGCCTACCGTCCAACTTGCAGTTTTATCTTCAGGTATTTCAGCAGAGTAAACAATACATTGGCAGAATACTAAATGAAGAGTAATAATGAGTATGTAAACATTTTTGTTCATTTTACTTCTTTCTTAATTTTTCCTGCATTTTTTTGGATTTTTTTGATTGCCAAAGCAATTTCATCCATATCTTTTTTATCTCCTAGCAATAAATTTTGAGGAAGCCAAACTGCCTCTTCATTGCATAATACGTCATTTTCTGGACATTGATTTCTTTCGAAATAAGTATTTATATCCAGGTCTTTGGCGGAATACATTTTCCTGAAATTCTTTGATTGAAAAGCATGATTGAGGTAAGGCATTTTATTTAATTGAGAATAACCACCCGAACATGATATTCCTTCAGCTTTTAGTGCTTTTAAAAACACATCCCTTGATAAACCCTCAAATTCTTCTTTTTTATATCGAAAAGGAAAAAGATGGAAGGCAGCCCTAGTCACATTGGGATAAAGTTTATATGGGATAATACCCGGGGTATCTTCAATTTGTGTTTTCAGATAAGTTGCATTTACATTTCTTGTTTCGGTCTGTTCTTCCAAACGTTTTAACTGAGCTAAACCAATAGCAGCCTGATACTCCGTAATCCTTAATTTTGTTCCGGCCATTATCGTTCCTGCTCCAACGTCACCAACAACTGTTCCATATGGATTACCATAATTATGGTATGAATAGCATCTGTCCATAAACTCATCGTCATCACTTACAATAGATCCACCTTCGCCAATAGGCATATTTTTAGAGTTCTGAAAACTAAAACAACCGGCATTTCCAAAAGTGCCAACTTTTTTATGATTAATCTCTGCCAACCATCCCTGGCAAGCGTCTTCTACTACAACCAAATCATGTTTTTTAGCAATTTGCATAATTTGAATCATATTGGCAGGTAGTCCCAGAATATGTACCGGTATTATTGCTCTGGTGCGTTCAGTAATTTTTTCTTCTATTTTACCCGGGTCAATTTGAAATGTTTCAGGGTCGGTATCGACAAAAATTGGTATTGCCCCTGCTGCTAAAATTGGAACTACCGATCCAATAAATGTGTAGGATGAAACTATTACTTCGTCTCCTCCTCCAATACCCAATTGTACAAGAGACGCTATAAGGGCGTTTGTTCCATTTACAACTGCCAGACTACGTTTTGCGCCAATTATTTTGGCCCATTTTTTTTCAAATTCTGTTACCGTGCCCGCTCGTGACCAAACTCCACTTCGCAGGACTTCAAGTACCCTTTTTTCATCAGTTGCTGAATTCCATACTGGCCATTTAATCCATTTATCTGAATGGACCGGATTTCCACCAAGAATGGCTGGGATGTCCGAAGTTTTTGTGTTAAAAGAAAATAGAGAGGGTACAGTTCCCAATGCAAGAATTGCTCCCATACCTGCTTGTGTGTTTTGTTTTAAAAATTTACGTCTTGAATATTCTGTTCGTAACATTTTAATGTATTTTATTAATGTATTTTATCAAAAGTAAAAAAAATTAATTCTATGCCAGAGTATTTTCTCTGGTTATTATTACAGTCCGTTCATTGCTTCAATATGACAACAGTTATAACCCGAAAATTGCATAATTGCTAAAGTTCTGGCATAGAATCTCATGACTACAATACAATAAGTTTAGATATAAATTTTTGTATTATTTATTTATTTATTCAATTGTTTCTAATGGCGGAACATTAAGTTCAGCACCAGCATAGCCAATATTTTGATTTATTCTACCTAAAGTGTTTGCGGTAATTACTTCTGATGAAATAGGCCATAGAACATTGAAAGGATTTATACTTGCTGTATTTCCAATAATAGTAGGTTTCACAGTATAGAAAGAATTATGATTTATTACTCTGTCGTACCACCAACTTTTTTCACTAAAGTTATCTAAGCTATAACCCATCAGGTTCGATTTTGCCAAAATATATGATACTCGTACCAATTCACTATGTCTGGTTGATTCAAGAAACAATTCACGAGCACGTTCATCAAATATAAAATCAAGGTCAATGTCTCCAGCTGCAACTGGTACTGCATTTGCTCGTTCTCTAATTTTATTTAGATCACTGGCAGCCAGGGCATTTTGTCCTTTCCAATAATAAGCTTCTGCTCTTAAAAGATATGTCTCTGCTAAACGATAGATATACCAATCACCGTTCCCTCCCATTGTTCTTGCTGCAGGGTCTTCCTGAGGAACGTTGACTTTGTAATCTATCATTGGGAAAAAAGTAAAAACAGTATCAGCCGAAGGCACCATATAATCAACATTAAGGGGTTTGCCAAAATCAACCGAATTTGGGTTATTGTAATATATTTCATGTTTATCAATCCAGTTTGAGTCACTTCTTCTGAGATCTGGAGTGTTTTGCCAGGTAAAACCATAATTATTCCAAATTTCATAAGTACCATAAGTTGTTGACGCCAAGTCAGGATTTCCCCTTCCTAAAAAAGCATACATTGTTCCACTTGTAACTGTTCCTCTAGCACCTTGACTATCTTTAATACTCCCATTATACCATCCACAATTATAGTGACGCATTGTGTAAAGCCCTGACGATTTTGCTTCGGTTGGAGCTTCAAAACGGTCAACAATGGCTAAAATTGTTTCTGTGTTTTCAGATATATTTTTATTCTCAGGACGATGAAGATCCCAGAATATATTTTTATCTAATTCTCCTTTGGTAGATCCAAATCGCTCCGTCATTAAGGCATGTTTTCCGTTAATAATTTCGCTTGCTGTCGCTATTGCTTTGTCAAACTCCAAATTGGCAAGATATATTTTTGTTAAAAGGTGTTTCCCTGCTGCTTTTGTAATTGCCCCTGGAATAGCATCATCGGGTAATGTTTGTACCGCAATCTCCATTTCTGCCTGGATCTTATTAAGAATTGCCCATCTGCTATGAGTTTGATAATCAAGCTTAGCATCTTTTATTTCCTCGCCAACAAATGGAATATCTCCATAGGTGTTTATAAGCCAATAATACCAGTACGATCGATGCCAATATGCCTCAGCCAATATTTCTTTTTTGGCTTGGTCATTATCCCACTCGATATCATCAATTCTACCAATAATTACGTTGGCATTTTTAGTAAATAATCCTCGGGGCAAGCCCACGAGGCATTGAAGAAAATATTTTTGGATCCCGAGGCAAGCCTCGAGGTATTAAACCTTAATGAGAATAAATTCGTAAGAATCTGTAAGGTGATTAATAAACTGATAATACCGGTCAGAATTTGGTGTTGTCTGATTCCAATCAAGCTGAAATGTAGGTACACCAGCCTCAGATGCAGCCCATTCACATACCATGTTATATCTTTTACCTCCTGTAACTGCGAAAGTAAGTTCTTTCCGCAAAGTAACCAGAGCTGCCTCAAACCCGGAGGCATCAGTATAAACATTTTCAGGGACATAAAAAGACAATGGTTTTGGTTCTAGTAAATCATCTGTGCATGAGAATTGCATAAAAACTAACACTGCCGCAATTAAAAATATATTTATTTTTTGTTTCATAATTTTAATTTTTACTGAATTTTTCGTTAAAGTGTTAAGCTAAGTCCTAATGTTATTGTCTTAGGCATTGGATTATTCCCCGATTCAGGATCCCAGCCTGGCCAATTTGTAAAAGTCATTAGGTTCCTTCCGGATACAAATACACGCATGCCATCCAGTTTCATCTTCCGTGACAATACCTTTGGCACGTTATAAGCTAAAGATAGGTCTTGCACTCTAACAAAGGATTGAGGTTTAAAGATTCTAAGCCCACCTCCGTAAGCACCATGAACTTCAGTGATACGTGCATATTCATTATTTCCATTAGTAGGAGTCCAGTAAGGAACATTAAATGTACTCAGCCTATTATACATTGAAGACTCATGTATAGCATAAGTACTGTAATTTCCAATATGTCCAAGATCTGCCCGAAGAAAAACCGATGCTGTAAAATTCTTTAAAAAAGTGAAATCATTTCTAAATCCAAAACGGTATCTTGGACGATCGGTTCCAATAAATTGTTTATCTACCAATGCATCGTATCTATAATCTTCATTTACATCTTCTCCTTTATAATCTCCAGGTTTCATGCCGTATTTCTCAGATTGTTCCTTTTCGTCTAACTGCCAAACACCTTCTACGTCATAGTCCCAAACAACATCAATTCCTTCACCTGGAAACCAATGATTCATATAGTCAGGTATTGGAGTCCCGTTTTCATCAACATCTCCAAATAGCTTTTTAATTTCGTTGCGGTTAAATGAAAATACGAGACTTGATTTCCATGTAAAATCAGCTTTACTAATATTAACGGTATTAAGCGTCAACTCAAAACCTCTGTTACCTAATTCTCTCAGGTTTGTAGTAATATCACCAAAGCCTGTAATCTTAGGTAATTGACAATTCATTAATAAGTCAGTTGTAGTCATCATATATGCTTCTGCTGATAAGTCAATCCGGTTATTAAATAATCCAACATCAATACCAACGTTAAACGATTCTGTTCTTTCCCATCTCAATGAAGGATTAGACAATGAACTATTATACAACCCCATCTGTACGTTAGAACCATCATAATATAAGGTGTTTCCTATCTGAGCTAATGCAGAATAAATTCCAATATCTCGGTTCGGGCGGGTGCCACACGCGAAGCTCAATCGATATGGAACAAAGAGCGTTATACCCGGCAGCAGGCTCAACAAGAATGGTTGGAAAAGTCGCCCGGGGTGTATGGCCTGCGTGACCAGTTGCTTCACGATTTCCGCTTTGCTTTCCGCAAACAATCCGATTTATTGGGAAGGATAAGCGAAATAAGCGATGGCTCTGGCGATGCCGACATGATCCAGGATTTAAACGACCTCGCGGTTCTCGGTAAAACCAACCCGGAACCTTTGACGCTCATTAATTTTGATGTGACGAAATTGGATACCGCTGCAACAATGGCCGACGAGATGGCGGTTATTCTGGCCGCAGCAAATGGCGACAAACAAAAAGACAGCGAATCGAAAACCATACGCGATAAAGCATACACTTACCTGAAAGTGGTATTGGATGAAGTGCGTGAAACCGGAAAATATGTGTTCTGGAAAAACCAAGACCGTTACATTGGCTATACCAGTCAATACTGGAAAAAGAAAAACAGAAAAACCCCAACGGTACAAGAAGAACCTTTGGAGGAATAAGCCTGTCCTGTTATAATTAAGGGCTTCCTGTTAGGAGGTTTTATGCCCCTGTTGCAAAATATGCTTTCCTGTTGTAATTTTACCACCCCCTTTTAAACCGGAAAGAATAAAAAAGTAACAGGACTAGAACCCAAGCCAACAGGAAGCCCTTTTTTGTTACCCGAACAGCCCAAATGTTTAACAGGAGATAAAAAAATCTAACAGGACCTTGCTCCATGTTAACAGGAGACATAATAAAGTTAAAAGGAGTTGACTTTCCCTAAAACAGCTTTGGATTTTCAATAATGGCCTTTGTAATTCCCTAGAATAGCTTGACAGATTATTCCTTTATTTGCTTGATAAGAAT
>CAYZBC010000266.1:0-7408 GCA_964476535.1 uncultured Maribellus sp. | reverse complement strand
TATTAGCTTCGATATTAATCTTTTGAGCTGTCAACAAAAAAGGGATAAAAACTAAATTTATAAAGCTTAGCAAAGAAAATAATCGATAAAATTTTGTATGCAATTTTGAAGGTCCGGTACAAAGTCTTGCTTTCATATTCATAGTATTAATTATTCATATTGAAATTGACATCCCTTTGATAATTGGATCTATAAAATTCTACCCGGTTCCCGATTTTCTTCCCCTTTTATATTTGTGAGATTATCGCCCAACTCTTTTCTAGCTTGCTCACCAATTTTCGAAAGCTGTTCAACTACTTCGGGGTTTTCAGCCGAAATATCTGTGGTTTCAGAAATGTCATTCCTTAAATTATAAAGTGATATTTTTTCCAGCTTTGTCATGTTGTACGGTCCGGGAAAACCATCCATTCCTGATTCAACATCTAAATATGAACGATAAGTATGTGGAAAATATAGCTTCCAATCGCCTTTTCGAATGGCACGCAATTCACCGGTATAATAACACCAGAATTCATCGCGCGTTGTAATATCTTCGCCGTTTAAAATGGGAAGGAAACTGATGCCATCAATTTTTTTCTCTGGTAAAGTTGCCCCTGTTATTTCAGCAATGGTTGGCAGAACATCAATCGTTGAAGCCATTCTGTCAATGGTTTTTCCCGGGGCAATTTTTCCGGGCCACCACATTACACAAGGTTCGCGGTGTCCACCTTCCCAAACCGAACCTTTTCCTTCGCGCAATGGTTTTGCCAAACCTGCATGATTCCCAAAGTTCATCCACGGGCCATTGTCAGAGGTGAAAATTACCAGCGTATTATTATCAATCCCGTTCTCTTTTAAGGCTTTAACAATTTCTCCAACCGACCAATCAACTTCCATAACCACATCACCATATAAACCCTGTTTACTTTTTCCTTTAAACTTACCGGAAACTGCAATTGGCACATGAACCATTGAATGTGGGACATACAAAAAGAAAGGGTTTTTTTTGTTTCGATTGATAAAATCTACCGCCTTTTCGGTGTAAAGTGTGGTTAATTCTCCTTGTTCTTCCAATGTCCAAACTTCTTTAACCTTTTTGTTTCCTTCAATTAAAGGAAGAGGAGGATAATCTCTTTTTCTTGGTTTTGTAACCATCTCTTTGTCTTTCACTGCAATTCCATCGTAATCAACCGGCCACATATCGTTGGAGTAAGGAATTCCAAAATATTCATCGAATCCTTGTTGCAGTGGAAGAAATTCGGTGGGACGACCCAAATGCCATTTCCCAAAAATTGCTGTTTTGTAACCCAGAGGTTTTAGCATTTCGGCAATGGTTGTCTCATTCGGATTTAATCCCTCTTTTGCCTGAGGTCCGTACGCACCGCGCACACTTACCCGGTCGCAATAGCAGCCGGTCATTAGTGCAGCTCTCGAAGCACTGCAAACTCCGGTTGCCGAATAAAAATTGGTAAAACGCATTCCTTCGGTTGCCATTTTGTCGAGGTTGGGCGTTTCGTATTCGGTTGCTCCAAAACAGCCAATATCGGCGTATCCCATGTCGTCGATAAAAATTACAACAACATTTGGAAGTTTGGTTTCAGTAGTAGTCTGACAGGAAATTGTAAAAAGAAAAATAAAAATGAAAAACAGGTTTTTTGGTAGCATGGTTTTAAATTTTGTGTTGATTCTCAAAGATAAGTTTTATTTTATCAATCTATTCCTTATTTTCAACGTGAGAATGAGTTGCTGGGCTGAAAGTCACTAGCTCATTTGAAGTCAAAAAAAAAGATGCCATCTCCTATTTTTACATAGATAGAGATGGCATCCTTAAAAAAACATCAATGTGCAACTTCTATTATTTGCTCAAATCTTTAATTCTAAGATTTCTGAATTTCAGCTCCGAGCCATGTCCTAAAAATCCGATAAAACCTTTGTCACGTTTTAAGCCCGGATGATTTTTATGATCTAACGTTCCATTTTTGCTAGCTTCTGCAAGGTCGCCATCCAAAATAACTTCACCATTAAGAATTACTTTAATTTTAGAACCCATTAAGATTACCTCTTCCGAATTCCATTCACCCACAGGATTTAAGAATCCACGTTTTGCCGGGATGATTCCATAAGCAGAACCGTGATATTGGTACTTCTGAAGGTTAGCATAAATGGAAGCAGTGTTGTCAAGAATTTGCAGTTCCATACCATCATAAGCGGCATCACCCTCTAAAGGAGCTCTAATTCCTAAGCCATTGTTTGCTCCCGGAGTCAATTGAAAATCAAAACGAAAAACAAAATCGCTGTACTCTTTTCCAATGAAAAGATTTCCGTGCCCACCCATTTTAGGGTTTACAACCAATTCTCCATTTTCAGCAAAATAATCAGTTTTATTTCCTTGCCAGCCGTCTAAGTTTTTACCGTTGAACAGGGTTTCAAAACCAGCTGTAATTTCCTCTTCGGTTAATCCAATTTCTTTGGTATTTATTTCGCAAACATAAACATTTCGGAAAGCCAATTCATTCCCATGTGCTTGCAATTCGATAGCTCCGGTTTCAAAAATTGCATGTTCCCTGTCCCAAAAATTTTCCAAAGGAACATTATCAACTACCAATTCACCATTCAAATAAACGGTCACGTTTTCGCCAACCATTGTTACGCGGAATGTGTTCCATTCGTTAACTGGATTATCTGCTACTTTTAATGGTTTGCTTTCGTATTTTTTGTTGTTGTATAAACCACCAGAGCCAACCTGAGCACCCACATCAACTCTTGAAGTATCCCAAACCTGAACTTGTGGAGTTCCACGCAAATATAAACCGCTATCGCCTTTTTTAGTAATCAACCAGTCAACAATCAATTCAAAATCACCATAATCTTTTACCGAACAAAGATTCGCACCTTTTCCACTAAAAATAATCGCACCATTTTTTACACTCCAGTTTTCGGTCATTTTCAGGTTTGCTTCGGCTTGTTTTGTGGCTAATTCTTTTGCACTCATTTTTGCACGAGCAATCGGATTTTCTACCAACCCTTGCCAACCATCTAAGTTTTTACCGTTGAACATCGACACAAAACCTTCACCTTTTGGCATCTCCTCTAGGTATTTTTTAATATTGATTCTGTCGTACTGTGTATCTTCTCCGGTTAATTTTAATTCCGCTTTTGTAAGCAAGTTTCTAACAATTTCGCCCGAGAAACCATTGTTTTCATTGTTACTGGGTAAAGCAACATTCATGATAGAGCGGGCAGTTGTAGCCTGAAGTTCGTTTTCACCTAAAAATTGTTCCAAGTAAATAAGTGACAAGAATGTTTTTAAGCCTCCAATGGATGAAAGTACCATGTTTTTATCTTCAGCAGAAGTTGCAAATGGCATAATTTTACGATACTGTAACAATTTCTGGTCGTCGGGTAAATCTGCTGAACGTACCATTCTTACGAAGTTGGATAATGCTTTTTTCTGATAATCGCCTTTCGAGGTTTTACAAATTTCGTAAAGGGATTTCGAAGCTGAATAGTCTTTCCAACTTGTTAATGCGTTGAATGCTTCATCTTTAACTGAACCTGTAGAAGTATTAAAATATTCAGCAACAGTTTCCAATGCCACCGCTCCACCAATTTCGGGAAGGAGAGTAATAAACCGTTCTTTTTTATTGCTTGATTTTAAGGCCTGGAATAATTTTCCTTCCTTTTGTTGTTCTGTTTCAACGCCTTGAGCAGCTGCTACAACTGCCTTTTGAACTTCGGCAATTTCTTTTTCATCTTGAACAGAAAGGAGTAGTTTAATTAACTCGTCCAAATCTTTTTCAGTTGAAACCCTTTTTAACGCGTCGAAAGCTGCCGCTTTTTCATCCAAATCGTTTGAAGTAGTGGTTGCCAGAATTTCGTTGAAATATCCATTGCCAGCTTTGGCTGCAATAATTCCAATAATTGCAGCTTTTGTTTTTCCTGAAGTTTTATCCAATTGAGTAGCAAGTGGAGCCAGATGATTTTTATCGAGAAGTTGATTTAAAACTGCTTTTGTCGTTTCTATGTCTTTTCCCTCAGCAAGATGTGTGATTAATGCAGGAGTTGATTTTGTTCCTTGTATTTTTGCTAATGCAATCACTGATTCTTCGCGAACAACTTCCGATGTTGAGGTCAAACTTTCTTTCACAAAATCGGTAGCTAATTTATCACCACGACGTCCCAACATCGAAATAATTTCGGCTTTAACTTCCGAAGAAACATTCATTGCTTTTGCTGTCCACAAACGAGTGTCAGCAACTCCACCGATTTTTTCAGCCAAATTCAGCGCTGAATATCGGAAGTTTTTTTTGGTATTATCAACTGCAGACAATAAAAGTGGCGTAGCTTCGTAACCTAAATATTTGGTGTAAATGGTCAATGCCGTTGAATAGTTGTGTAAAAGGTCTGCAGAATTATTTGCTTTGAAAATTGCTTTGCAGGCTTTTTTCATCAACTCAATTTCGTTTTGTTCACCCAAACGGTTGGTGTAATTCAGAAATGCCTCGGCAGCATCGGTTGCTTCATATTTAAAATTAACCGCTGTTGCAGCTTTTAAAAGTGGCTTGTATGAATTAGGATCACCAATATTTGCCAAAGCAGCCAATGCTGTTTTTTGCATCCATGGCTCATCTGCGTAAATAAGAGGCATAATTTGTTCAATTGCACCTTCGCATTTTACTTCGCCTAAAGCACGCACCAAAGTTGCTTTGGTTTTACCTTCAGTTTTTGGTAAAGCAGCACCAAATTCTTTGGCAACAACTTTCATTTTTAATGCTAAAAGTGTTTGCGTCGCTGGTTCACAAAGTTCTGCATCGGTTAAATAACCTGATATTTCGGGTATTGTTTTTTCGCTGGCAACTAAATTTAACTGGTTTAATAAAAATGTTTTTACCTCAACATCTTTGTGCGTTTTAAGTGCTTTTAAAATATTGTCTTCGGCAAAAGCTCTAGCTTCGCATTTGCCAAATTGACTGGCGTAACGACTTAAACTGTTCAACGCAAAACGAACTGCTGTGTCGTCACCAACTCCGGGAGCTGTTAACTGAGCTGTTAATTTCTGAAATGCTTCCGGTCCCATTTCAACCAATTCATTCATTATTTTATCGCGGTGAGCCAAATCTTTGGTTGGCATTTGTGCTAAAACATCGGCTACTTTTGTGTCTAAAGTGCGGTTGTCTTGCGCAAAACTTCCGATGCTAAAAACTGAAAGCACCAGGATTATAATAAGTTGGAATATTCTTTTGTTCATCTTTTTTAATAATAAATAATCATTCATGAATAATACATTAAATAGTCCAGGGTGCTCGCATTGGCTGATTAATCAAACGGTTTGCCCCTTCATCGTCGATAAATTCTAATTTATCGGGGTCGAAGTTTAGTGTACGTCCCAAACGAACGGCAGTAATTCCAAGATTCACCAAAGTAGCAGAACGGAATCCGTTCATTTCATTTAATGCGAATTTTTTACGGGTTTTAACCGACTCGGAGAAAATTCCAATCTGTGGTTCCGGTTCCGGTAACGTTTTTATAAAACTTTGTAAATTTGGAATGTCTGATTTAAATCCCTGATAAATTTTACCATTCGGCCCTTCGATGTACGCAGCATCTTTATCTTTGTTTTCGCCATCTAAAATAATCTGACAACCATCGGCATAAGTATAAGTAATTCGTTTCCACGAACCCACTGCATCGTAATGTTGTTGTGGTGCATCTACCTCAACTTTTATTGGACTGGTTTCATCTTTGCCTAACATATATTGAACAGGGTCGAGGTAATGTTGTCCCATATCACCCAATCCGCCACCATCGTAATCCCAATAACCACGAAAATTGGCGTGTACTCTTTCTACGTTGTATGGTTTATATGGAGCTGGCCCGAGCCACATATCGTAATTCAAATTTTCAGGAACTGGTTGAGGTTGTAAGTTATGTTTTCCACTCCAAAAAAATTTCCAGTTGTAACCGGTATTTCCACTCACCGTTACTTTAAGAGGCCAGCCTAAAATCCCGCTGTCAATAACTTTTTTAAGTGGTTTAACATCGGTTCCCAATCCGTAAAAATTATCTTTAAAACGAAACCAGGTATTCAAACGGAACATTCTACTGTGGGCGTTTACTGCTTCAACTACACGTTTTCCTTCACCGATAGTGCGGGTCATTGGTTTTTCGCACCAAATATCTTTGCCGGCTTTTGCTGCTTCAACAGCCATTAAACCGTGCCAGTGTGGTGGCGTGGCAATGTGTACAATATCAACTTCGGGTAGCTGACAGACTTCGCGATAGTCGTCGAATTTTTTCACATCGTAATCGATTAGACTTTGTGCCTGTTCCAAATGCAATTTATCAACATCGCAAATGGCAACCACGCGAGTTCCTTCGTACGGAATGTGTCCGCGTCCCATTCCTCCCACTCCTATAATTGCTTTTGTTAATTGATCAGATGGTGCAATAAAACCGTTTCCTCCCAATACATTACGGGGAATAATAGTCATTCCTACTCCCGCTGCAAGGGCACTTTTTAAAAATCTTCTTCTCGTAGATTTATTATTTGAATTCATTTTTGTTGGTTATAAGATTAAACTTCAAAGTTTTGAGTTTTCAAAAATAGTAATGTTTTTAAAATAAAAGCCAAAGGAAGCGCACACTTTTTAAAAAAATAAAAAACTATTAAAATAAGTTTTGAAACAGCTTTTAAAAGGATAATTAGAAGAAATTTAAACAAACTTCTTTGCATGTTCTTCACTGAAAAATCCCTAGGAAGTTTTCTTTAGATACAAAACGTCAGCGATAAAAGAGAAAAATTGCAATTTAAGTAACTATCAATAGTAGTACCGCAATACTCAGCAGCATAAAAAGCACGAACTGATTTCGTACAAACAGACCTAAAAGAATGAGAATTTCAACCTCATCGTTGACCAAAGTCGCCAATTCAATGTCACCTTTGTCTTTCGTGATAAATTCGTTGGAAGTGAACGTAATTATTTCGGAGCCATTAAATTTCCAAGACCAGCGTGATTGCCAAAAATTTTGAATTTCCAACTCAAAACGTTTACCATTAATAACCACATTGCTGCGCGGATTAAACATATTTATCATTACCATTCCCAAAAGAGAGTGGTCGTTGGCGTCGTAAATCTCTAATTTGGAAAGAAAAAATTCACGATTTAAGGTAAATAGTTTGCCATTAATCATTGCCTGAGCTTTGGAACTAACCATGTTTTCCCACTGGATTTTCCCTATCTGTTCGTTTCCCTGTTTAATTTCCAGCTTCGATCCAAAAATATCTTTCGTCCACTTTAGTTTTTCCATCTCACATTTTTCTTTCTGAATTGCAATTTAGGAAAATATTACTGAATAATCAGCTCTATAAAAAAGTATTGACCATCTCCCGTTTTTAAAGTTCATAATTTAATTCAAAGCTCAACTGTCC
>CAYZBC010000265.1:0-7458 GCA_964476535.1 uncultured Maribellus sp. | reverse complement strand
GCTTTTGATGAGAATAAAAGTGTACGCATTTTTAATTTCCTTTTGTTTTTAACTCGATTTAGTTTTAAGGAAATAAAGGTAAAAGAAAATCTTAAAAACTGTAAATATTCAATTTTAAATATTAGTCTTTTACACAGCGTATGTTATGTTTTTCACCAATGTAACTCTCACCTCTTGAAAATGTATTAAATGTAGTTAAATATCTTTTGTAAGAGAAATTTGTTCCACTTTTCTTTGTAGCTGACCACCACATACTTAATTCGCCAGCTCCTATAGGTATTAAATCTTCCGGCTCATCCTCCGGGTCACTATTCTCACTTAAAAAACCACCAGGCAAGCCATTAAAGCCATAGCTGTCGGAACCATTAAAGTCATTCTTCCAGCCTGTTAATGATTTTAAATGCCCCCCAACACCTTCGATATCATCCCCAATTATTAGAAATGGACCTTTTTCATTATTTATAAAAGTTGCAAGTCGCGTCCATTCCGTATCGGTGGGTAAATGCCATCCACTCGGGCAAACCGTCAGTGCTTCTTGCCAGGTATAGTAATTTCCAAATAGAGGAGCTGCAATACTTTTTTCAGTGTTATAGGCAAGATTTTCCGCCATCCACCATTGGTCGCCAATTTTTACAGTTTTATAGGTTTTCCCTCCATAAACAAAAAAATCAGTTTTATTTTCAGTTTTTCCAATCGCACTAAAAGTTACCGTGGCCTGCGGAATTTCAATGTCTTTTCCATCTTTTATATAAGCTCTTAAAAAATTTGTACCTTCTTTTTTCGATAGTTTCCAATTCACCATGGCCTGCCCGGTTGAATCGGTTCTTAACACTAAATAATCTACTATCCCGTTATCGGAGGGTTCATAAAATATTCTCACATTTTCAACCGGATTATTCTTATTATCTCTTACTTCAACAATTAAGGGTTGAGGTAGAAATGCACTAGTATCGGCACGTTGATTGTCACCACCTACAATAGAAAGTGTTAAAGGAGATTGCCATAAACTGTAATTAAAAAAATTATAATTTCCTGCGTTAAATGAAGCAATTTCCTGCCCTAGTATTTCAGCTGATACACCGACATTGGCATCGAATCCAAAATTCAAGGACTTGTTCCAATTGGCTTCTTCCGATGCCAAAACCTCGTAATTAAGATAAGGGCCAAATTTCAAATAAGGGCCAATAACACTGTACATTTTCATTTGTATGTTCGGGTACAAATCCAGGCGAAATTCCATTTTCCCATAGTCTTTTTCGCCGGTTGAAATGGATTCAGAATTCTTTTCAATCTTATAAACTGGGCTCCAGTTTTTATCTTCGTATTTTGCGCCCAATGTCAGGTAATTTGTATTATGAAATCCCTGTGTTGTATTTGTTATTTTAGCAAACGAAGCTTTTAAACTTGCATCCAAATCTATTCCAAAATCCACCCAAACTGGTACAGCCCCGACAATAAATTTAAATTTAGCATTTACAATATCTCCTATTAATGTCCACTCTTTACCATAACTAAAACCTGCCATGCTTAAATCAAAACCCAATACATGCCTAAAATCAACACGGGCACTGTCGGTATATAATTTAAACTTTTTTAATTCTCCTTTCCTTATTTTTGTACTTCCCCAGTCCCAGTCAATTCCGGGTGGTGTAAAATCGCATTCAATTTTAAAATCGCTATCGAAGGAACAGAATCCTTCGGCAATATAAGATCTGGCACTTCCGTTATACGAAACAACAACTCCATGGTTATTTGGTACAGAAAACGATGAGGAAAAATTAAAAATTGTTGTATTGGACCAGTCCTGATAAAAACTAACCATTCCTTTTTCTCTTTCCACATTTTCAGAAAAGATGGAGACACTTTTTAACGTTGCACCATGTTTATCGAGATAAATTACCTCAACCGGATGAATAAAACCGTCGTCGTCGGTAAGCGCTTTTTCAATTTCGGCCATACTTGCACTTTTCAGGTTTTGCGTTGGCACCACCATTGCAGTTGATAATTTGAACGATTCATCGTAAAAAATATCTTCCATGGTTGCTTGTTCTGTTTTCACAAAAACCGTATCTCCATTTTGAGTGGATTCGGTAATTTTTCGGATAGTTCCACCTGTTTGTTCTTCGATTATAACTTGTCCAACTTCAAGGTTATTACTCTGGCTTGTACCTGTATAAATATAATCTCCGTTTGAGAGGGAAGTACTGTCGCTTATTAGAGACCAATTTAATTCTGAGGGTTCCACATAAGTACTTGTTACCGGATTATTGGTAAAAACCAAAGCCGAATCGGAATAAACCGGCAGACAATCACCTTCAACAATTTGCGCACGGTACATGGCTTCTGTACCCGAATTTACAGAAAGTGTATCCAGGTTTTCTCCTTCAATATTTATCCAGTTTAAATTATCCAGCGTTTTTTGCCATTGCAGGTTTCCGCGAAATTCATTTACAATCAGTTTAATTATTGTATCCTCACCTAAGGTTAAAAAACCATCTTTTGTTAAAATCCCCGGTTCTTGAATTACTGGGAAATCGGTAAAAGTCAAACTTTTCAACTCAGATAGTGCCAAAGTATCAGAATTTGCAGAAAGTTTGTTGATGACAATTTTATTTTCCGAAAAATTCAATTTCTGAATATTTTCTGTATTATATGAAGTTTGCGAGCTGTTTTTAAGGTTCACATACATTGTTTGTGACTGAGCTCCCTGAAAACCCAAACACAACAATACTGAAACAGCAATAATAATTTTCTTGAATTGGTTCATGATTGTTGGTATTTTATTCATTTGCTTTTAATGCTAAAGCCAAGCTTACAATTCCCGAATCTTCACTGAATGTAACCATAATCAGCATATCGCCAGGAAGAGCAATAAAAGAGGCGTAAAACAACTCACCTTCCGATAAAAACTCGCCTATAAAAGAATTTTTTACGGTTAAAGATCGTCTGTAATTTGACATTGTTTGTGTACCCGAACTAAAATATGGATTGTTGTAATATAGCGAATAAAAAGAGGCCGTTGTTCCCGTGGTAGGTAATACAAAACTCCCGACACCCCGGTAACCTTCAGGAGTATAATCAATCCAATTGTATTTTCCTGAAATAGACACCTGCGAAACCGCCTCCGCCGGATATTTTACTCCCAAAGTGAAACCATATCCATTCCCATTGTCCAAAATCAGTGCTTTACCCGGATAAATTGTTCCACTATAATCATTCCCCAACATCCTAAATATTATTCTCGAAGGATCGGTTTGCGAGATAGTCCATGTCCCTGAACCAGCGCCACTAAAATGGACGTTTTCATTAAAATCAGCATCATCTTCCGGCCCCACTTGCCAGGTAAACTCACCGTTTGCAAATACTTCGATTCCTCCCCATGCAAATTCATCCAGATTATCGTAATTTACCCAAAGGTATTTTCCGGTTAAATCATTTATGGAATACTCTGTTAGTAAATTTAGTTTTGAGGTTATCCCAAAAAGCAGCCTGTTCGCCGCATTTCCCGAAGCATAAGTTGTTGCAAAAAATTTGCCCGGCGTTTCAATTGCTGGGTAAACATTTCCATTTTCAGAAATTTCGTAAACTCCTGTTAAATTAGGATTGGATGACAAAGTGTACGATCCGCTGTTATGCGAACCTGTAGTTTCGTTACTGTATGAAAACCTTTTATTTGGGCCATCTATTTCGTAGGTAATGATATCGCTAAAGTTTCCGGCGCCAAAATAATTCCGAATGGACGAGACCTGACCTCCAGGTTGAGTTGAATCATAAAATATAATACTGTCAATATCAGCAACTGCTCTTTTATTAACTACTTCGCCCGATTTATAAATGTATAAAGTGTCCTGAGCACTGCTTAAACTACAAAAGAAAAACATTACATAAATTACTGCTATTAATTTTTTCATAGTATGGAGATGTTAAAGTTTAGAGAATTATAAACTGACGACTTAGATTATTTTCTTTATTATTAATTAACAAAGTATAAACTCCACTAAGCAACTTTATTTGAATATTTTCAGTGTGACTACCTGAGAAGTTTTTAATAATTTGTTTTTTTATAAGCTTCCCACCACTGTCGTAAATATACATTTCAATTTCGGGTGCTGGAAGTCCGTTTAAATTCACTTTAAATTCACCCAAATTTGGATTGGGATATAATATTACAGTTAAAAAATTCTTTAAATCTACATCCTCTATTGCGACTACAGGATTTACTATTACTGTATAATCGATTGAAAAACTACAGCCGCCTTCATCAAAAACTGTAAGTACGTACGTTGTCGTCTCAACTGGCAAAGCAACAGGTTGTAGAATATTACTGTTATTTAATGTTGCTACTGGAGACCAACTATAAATATAATTACCAGCCCCGCCAGAAACTATCAACCCAGCATCTAAAACAACTGAACTCCCTTTTTGAATGCTGGTATCCTGCTTGTTTAGCACAAAACCCAATTCAGGTGATTGATTGACGTGTAGGTTAACTTCTCGTTGGGCAAAAATAAAAAATGGAAGAATGCAGAGAATAAATAAAAAGGTTAGCTTCATAACATCAGGTAATTAGTTTATAAAAGAACTTACCAATTGAACAGTCTTTGTTTTAAACAAAGAATTATGTAAAACCATTTAAAATTAAAGATTTATTTTTTAATTGAAGCAATGTTATACAACATGATGACATTACCCAGATTCAATTATAAACAATCCTGTAATCCACAATAATTCAGACTCTTGCCGCTCCTATTCTATATGTAAAATATACTTTTATTGAAGACAAAAGACAATTCAAAGGTGATGCCGAATCATAAAGATATCAATGAATATAATTGGATTTTAATTTTAAAATAATATACCAGTTTAAGTATTTACATAGTCTTTTTAACAGATATTATCATGTGCCGAACTAAACAAATAATCTTAAGTATTGAATACAATGAATGCATTAAAAAGATTCTGGCATATAATTAACTCTGTTTTTTAATGTAATTCAACTTCTAGATGTACTTTTTTTGAGAAGTTGACCTGCCCAAATAAACCAAAAATTGAGAGAAAAGCCTTTCGCTTTCCAAGATCGCCCTAAATCCAATATCAATAATTTAAATCAACAAATCAGAATTTGCTGCGCCACATTTTAACTACTTGATTAAACTTTTTAGTTAAAAATTTGGTCAATCCAAAAAAACGTTCTATTTTTGACCAGTTGGTTAAATCATACAGTTAAACCATTTAGATAAATGAGCAATATAAAAAAAGACAACACCGAAGAAAAAATACTGAACGCAGCTCAGAAAGTTTTCATCCAAAAAGGGATGGACGGAACCAGAATGCAAGAGATCGCAGACACAGCAGGAATAAACAAAGCGCTGCTTCATTATTATTTTCGTACAAAACAAAAATTATTTGAGGCTATTTTTAAAACCGTGTTTAAACAAATTTTTCCGAAAATTGAATCGTTTGTACTTTCCGACCGCCCCATTGAAGAAAAGCTGGAAGTTTTTATCGAGAATTACATCGATGTACTATTAAAAAATCCCTACCTCCCAACATTCATATTAAAAGAAATAAATCGTGATCCAGAATTTCTGGCTTCTGTTCTGAAAAGCCAGGGAATAGACCCATCACAAATTTTTAAGATGTTTGAAAGAGAAATCGAGGCTGGAAATATACGAAAGATTGATCCACGTGAATTAATGGTAAATCTGCTCGCATTAAGTATTTTTCCGTTTGCTGCCAAGCCATTAATGCAACTTATGTTATTTGAAAACGACAAAAAAGCGTACAAGCAGTTCCTCCAAAACAGGAAAACCACGGTTAAAGAGTTTGTTCTTAATTCAATTCTTTTGAAAGACAAATAGATTTTTAGATCATAAACACGAGACTAAAACAAAAAACGATGAAAAAAATACTACTAATTCTGTTTTTACCAATTCAATTTGTTTTTGCACAAGACCAAGTTTCACTTGACGATTGTTACGATTGGGCACGCGAGAACTATCCGAACCTGAAACAAGCCGAAATTTATCAGGAAATAACTTCGCTAAAACAGGGAAATATAAAAACCAATTACTTGCCAAAAGTTACTTTAAACGCTCAGGCAACTTACCAATCTGACGTAACCGGAATAGAAATCTCCATTCCAAACGTTTCAATTCCAACGGTTTCGAAAGACCAGTACAAAGCCTACGCTGATTTTAAACAAACCATTTGGGATGGTGGAATTTCGCAGGTAAATGCAAAACTGGAAGATGCCGTTTTAAAAAGCAACTTAAGCCAGCTGGAAGTAGAATTGTACAAATTGAACGAACAAGTTTCGCAAGCCTTTTTTACCGCGCTGGTAGTAAAAAAACAGGCTGATGTTTTGATCGCACAAGAAGAGGTTTTAAATGAAAAATTGAAATCTGTTGAGTCAGGAATTAAAAACGGTGTGCTTGAAAAATCAACTGCACTGGTTTTAAAAGCCGAAATTCTAAATTTGGAACAAAATGAAATTCAATTGGAAGCGGGTAAAAATGCAGCTATTCAAATGCTTTCTATTTTAACCGGAAAAACGATTTCAAACGATTCTGAATTGCTATTTAATAATTCGATAGTTAAGGGGAACCTGGATATAAACCGCCCTGAATTTCAACTTTTTGACAATCAAACCGGGCAATTGGAAACTCAAATGGAGTTATTGGATAAAACTCGTAATCCGAAACTGTTTGGGTTCGGTCAGGCGGGTTACGGAAAACCAGCTTTAAATATGCTTAACAACGAATTTGACGCTTATTATTTGGTTGGAGTTGGTGTTTCGTGGAATGCCTTCGACTGGAAAAATACCTTCAGAAAAAAGCAGCTCGTACAACTTCAACAAAAAATGATACAAACCCAAAAAGAAACATTCACTCAGAATATACAAATTCTACTTTCTCAGCAACAGGAACAAATTAGCAAACTGGAAAAAATGTTGGAGAACGACCAGCAAATGATTTCACTTCGAACAGAAATAACAAAATCAGCTTCCTCAAAATTAGAGAACGAAACCATTACTACATCAGATTACATTCAGGAATTACAAGCCGAAACCGTTGCAAAATTAAATTATGAATTGCATAAAATCCAAATGAATGAGGCGCAGGAAAAATACGATCTTATTCGGGGAAAAAGTGAACAATCACAGTAAGCAATCACAATTAGCAGAATGCGCTTAGTGATTCAAAATCGTTTAGCGCGTTTCTCAAATCAAAATAATGAAATTAAAACTAAATAAAATGAAATTCAAATTATTAATTCTAACGCTAAGCATCGTAGTTGTCAGATGCACAACCAGTATCGAAAAATCGGATGCTTTTGGAAATTTCGAAGCAGAAACAGTAATTATTTCTTCAGAATCCTCCGGAAAAATTCTTCAATTAAACATTGAAAAGGGACAAAAAATTGAAGCTGGTTTTATAACTGCGCTAATTGATACGG
>CAYZBC010000264.1:0-7494 GCA_964476535.1 uncultured Maribellus sp. | reverse complement strand
ATTACCATCGATTTACTTGGCGAATTCATTAATACAACGGAAGAAGCGGAGGTAAATAAAAATCATTATCTTGAAATAATCAATCGAAGTACAAGTGAAAATATAAAAGGGAATTTCTCGCTAAAACCAACTATGTTCGGGCTTTTAATCGATAAAGAGATTTGTTACAATTACATTCATGAAATTGTTTCGTTGGCCGCAGAAAAGAATTCTTTTATTAGAATCGACATGGAAGACTCGCAATGTGTTGATATTGAGTTGGACATATTTAGAAGATTAAAAATGGAATTCCCAGCCAACGTTGGTCTTGTACTACAGTCCTATTTACGTCGTACTTTTAGCGATTTGGAAGCATTAAACGAATTGAACACAAAAGAAAATCCGATAAATTTTAGACTTTGTAAAGGGATTTATGTGGAGCCCGAAAAAATAGCTTACAAAAAATTCGAAGAAGTTCAACAATATTACCTCAAAAATTTGGAGTATATGTTTCAAAAAAAGATGTATGTAGGAATTGCAACTCACGATAAATTTTTGGTTAACGAATCGTATAAATTGATAGAGAAATATAATATCCCAAAAAACAAGGTTGAATTTCAAATGCTTTATGGAGTTACTCCCGATCTTCGGCAATCCATTGTTGACAAGGGATATTTAATGCGTGTCTATATTCCATTTGGAGAACAATGGTTTGGCTACTCCACGCGTCGGTTGAAAGAAAATCCAAAAATGGCAACCGAAATTATTAAGGCACTTTTTGTAAGAGGATAAGTTTAAACGTATTTGTGTATAAAAAGAACCGTTCTTTCTACTTATTTTATAGAAAGAACGGTTCTTTACGAAAAAAAAATAGTAAGTATTCCGGCTATTTACTCTGCCTTATAAATAATCTCTTGTATAGATCGTTTTGGAACATGATGAGTTTCGTTTGAATCCCTCCAATATTTAATATCATTGTTTTTTGAAGTTTCCAAAACACATTCTTCGGCAGGTTTACCCAATGCAATTAACCACAATATTTCAAGATTTTCCGGAAATTTTAAAATTTTCGCCACCTTTCCTTTATTTACCGTGCCAATTATACAGCCTCCAAATCCATCTTCCACTGCTCCCAACAGTATGCTTTGCATCGCAATTCCATCGTCGCAAAAATAACTATCTGCTATTAATTTATCATGCAAAACAACAATGTACGCTACCGGTCTTTCTCCTTCCTCCGGACCTTTCCAATTGGTTATATAACCTGCCCAACCCAAATTTGGAAAAACCTTTTTATTGGTTTCATCATCGGTACAAACTGCATATTTTAGCGGTTGCATGTTTCTCCCGCTGGCCGAAAACCGAGCCAACTCAATCCATTTTTCTATTTGTTTAAAAGAAATTTTAACAGATGAATCAAAACGGCGATAGCTTCTATTTTTAATAATTAAGTCGCGAATCATAATCAAAGGTTTTTTAGTTGAATATTAATTTTGGTTTCACCAAAGATATTTAAGTTTTAGAATACAAAAAAGACATAAACAATTAAGTTGAATAGTTTTAAAAAATTACTAGCAAACTTAAATATGAAAAACAATAAAAAGTCACATTTGTATTTTTACATATAAATTCTTAAAAGTGAACTTTTTAGCACATCCAATCGACGCACACTACAGGTTGCCATTGCCCCCTTTAATGATTTGGAGGTTAATTAAGGACAATAAATTATTTCCATTACTTATACTAAATTCCAATACCTCATTTAATTATTAAAATGGTATTATTCAACGGATGAACTTTGATTCAACCGCTGAAAGCACAGAAATAAAAAAGGGGCGAATTAACGCCCCTCCTAAGAAAGCAATACCGAATTAAATAAATTATAAAATTATGATTGACTAAACTGCCTTCAGATTCTAAAAACGACAAATGATGTATTTTATTACTTAATTGGAAAATATTTTTAATTGTAAATTTAGACTTTCGTATAAGAAATAGGAATAATATAATTTTTAGATTAGAATTTAGCATTCACCGAAAAGATAAAATTAGTTCCCGGCGACACAATTCCTGAAGAATAGGTGCGGTAGCGTTTATCTAGTAAATTTTCGATACCACCACCCAAGGTAATTTTTTGATTGAGTTTGTAATTCATCTTCAAATTTAGTGTCCACCAGGAAGGAGAATAGGGATTTCCATTTTCATCGGGGACATAAATGTGGGGTTTACTTTGTTCATCGGGTGCCAGTTGTTCAAAGTCGAATTTACCACTATAATCGGCATAAAAATCGAGAAACAGTTTTTGATTTTCATAAATCAAATGCGAACTCCCGAATGTCGGCGGAACATGTCGCAATGGAAATCCTTCCGAGTCTTTCCCTTTTGCAATTGTCAAATCGCTTCGCGTTCGCAGTGAATTGGTTATTAGGTATTCGAAAGTAAAATTTGCGCCATAAATTGTCGCCGATTCGGTATTTACCAGTGCCTCAACTTTGCTCATTACCCCATCGTACAAAATCGAATCTTGTCCGTTTAATAAATAATCCCGACGCACCATCGCATTTTTCAACCGTGTGTAAAATCCGGTAACTTCAATTCGTGCTTTTTGCGCGTAACTGCGAATGATGCTCAATTCCAAATTTCTGGCATATTCGGGTCGCAATTCTGGATTGGGAATTACAACATTTCCCGGCTCCGAATCAAACACTTTTGCAACATCGTCGATGTTTGGCGAACGGAAACCTGTTGAAGCATGAATGTTAATTTGCCAATCTTTGGTAGGGTGCCAAACTATTCCCAAATTTCCATTAAGTGCCGAGTTTTGCATGTTAAAACCATCAAATGGAAAATTGTAAAAACCAGGGTCAAATTCACCTTTCATTTGTGTAACCGTAAACCTGGAACCTACCTGGAAAATAAATTTCTTATTAAAATTATATTTAAATGAATAATAACCTGCCACACTTTTATACGATGAACCGTCTGGATATCTTGACGCAATTTGTTTAGTTTCTCCGGAAAGCAAATCTTCTGATGAACCCAAAGAATTTACCTTGTTAAAGTCGGCTTCAAAACCATAAAATAGTTCGGTCTTTTTGTTAAAGTTTTTGCCAAAATCGAGGTTAATGGTAAATATGTCCAGGTTTTCTTCCCGATCATTCAAATTGTCGTTGTTTAATTTTCTGTCGAATCGGCTTTCGATAGAATTCTGATAACCTACAAGTAAGTTCATTTTGTCAAACCACACACATTCTTTTTCGTATTGAAATTGCCCCGAGAGCAAGGTCCATTTTTGCGGACCATAATACCAGTCGGCATATTTTAATAATTCTCCATTGTATTGAATTAATCTGTCGTAACGCGGAATATTGCCTGTTTCCGAATGGTGGGCACTAACCAAAAAGTCGATGTTTTCGTTGGGACGATATCTAACCTTACCCAATAAATTAAACTGATTGTAGCCCGAATATTTTTGAATTTGGGTGTTATTGTTTTGAATAATTTTATCTGCTCCGGTATAATTTTCATCAGATACATATTCCGGTCGAAGATACTCGCTGGGTCCGCTTGAGCCCATTCGCAAATCATCAAAATCAGTAAAAGTTGAACTGAAAAGTGCCGCCCATTTCTTTGAACCAAAATTGTAAGTCGCGTTTATTGTTTTTTCGAAATTGGCACTTGAATAACGGGAAAATATTTTGCCCGAATGTTCATCATTTGTTGAGGTTGAAAGTTTTGGTTTATGTGTATTAAAACTCATCACGCCCCCCAAAGCATCGCTGCCATAAATAACCGACCCCGGACCAAAAATAATTTCGGTGCTGGCTAAACTATTTGCATCGAGTGATATTACATTATGTAGGTTTCCACTGCGATAAATAGCATTGTTCATTCTTATTCCGTCAACCACAATTAAAACCCGATTTGCCGAAAAACCCCGAATCATCGGACTGCCACCTCCCATTTGACTTTTCTGGATAAAAACACCTCCTTTTGTCCCCAACAAATCGGCTGTGGTTTGAGGATTAATATGCAAAATATCTTCAGCCTGAATGGTTTTAATGGTATGTGGAATTTCTTCTTTTGATTGTTCCCAACGGTTTACTGAAATTACAATTTCGTCGAGCCTAACAGGGTCTTCAATCAGCAATACAATTAAACTTTGTCGCTCAATTTTTTCTTTTGTTGAATTATATTTTAAAAAAGAAGAGTGTTGAAATCGAATAATACTTTTTTCAGGGAAATTGTCGATTTGAGCTTTACCCAATTGATCGGTTTGTGTGGAGTACTTATCTGTAATTAACAGAACTCCTTCAATTGGTTGCCCGGTTTTAGCATTTAACACCTGAACCGTTTGGCTAAAAAGGGTTGAAACAGAAAAAATTAATAGTAAAATAGTATTAAGTCCTCTCACTTGGTTTTTTACAAAGGTTTAATTCCGCGCCTTCTTTACAAAAATTATGCCTAAGGTTGATAAACCTCTATTCAATAGAATTTTTAAGATTTAAGGTTCATCAAACAAATTATTTATCTTTGCCACTTAATAATTTCGAACCTTATTCAATAAAGAGAAAATGGAGTATAATTTTGCGAAAATAGAACCCAAATGGCAAAAATATTGGGAAGACAATAAAACTTTCAAAACCAAGGACGATTATTCGAAACCTAAATATTACATTCTCGACATGTTCCCATACCCGTCGGGTGCCGGATTACATGTTGGACATCCCGAAGGTTACACGGCTACCGATATTTTAAGCCGTTACAAACGAATGAAAGGTTTTAATGTTTTGCACCCCATGGGATACGATGCATTTGGGCTTCCGGCAGAACAATATGCCATGCAAACAGGTACTCACCCTGCAATTACTACGCAAAAAAATTGCGACAATTTCCGCAGACAGATTAAAGAAATTGGTTTAAGCTATGATTGGGATCGTGAAATTAATACCACCGACCCAAAATATTTTAAGTGGACGCAATGGATTTTCAAACAACTTTATAATACCTGGTTCGACAATGAAATGAAAAAAGGTCGTCTAATTTCAGAGTTAGCTATTCCTGAGGATATAAAAGTTGAAGGAGTGGAAGCTGTTAATAAATACATTGGCGAAAAACGATTGGCATATTACGATAACGCGCAGGTTTGGTGGTGCGAATCTTGCAAAACAGTTTGTGCAAACGAAGAAGTTTTAACGGATGGTGCGCACGAAAAATGTGGACATCAGGTAATTCGGAAAAACCTAAAGCAATGGTTGTTGCGTATTCCTCATTATGGCGAACGTTTATTGGAAGGTTTGGATGATTTAGATTGGCCAGCCGGTGTAAAAGACATGCAACGCAATTGGATAGGTAAATCGAGCGGTGCCGAGGTCGATTTCGAGATTGATGGATTGGATAAAAAATTACGGGTTTATACCACACGGCCGGACACTTTGTTTGGAGCGACTTACATGGTAATTGCACCGGAACACGATTTGGTAAATGAAATTGTTACAGATGATAAAAAAGACGCAGTTGCAAATTATATAAAAACTTCGGCTTTAAAATCGGACCTAGACCGTACCGATTTGGCAAAAGAAAAAACCGGAGTTTTTACCGGGCGATTTGCAATTAATCCGGTAAATAAACAACCCATTCCGATTTGGGTAGCCGATTATGTTTTAATGGGTTACGGAACCGGAGCAATTATGGCAGTTCCTGCACACGACACCCGCGATTTTGAATTTGCCAAAGAATTCGATATTCCTGTAAATTGTATTCTCGACCCAAAAGAAGTAGAGAGTAGAGAAGATATTTTAGCCGGAAATAAATGTTGGACCGCAGATGGAGAATACATTAATTCTGCCAGTGAAGAAACAGGATTGGATATTAACGGATTGAATAAAACCGCCGGGATTCAAAAAACAGTGGAATGGCTAGGTAAAAACAAGCTTGGAATTGCAACCGACAACTTTAAATTACGCGACTGGTTATTTAGCCGTCAAAGATATTGGGGCGAGCCATTCCCGGTAATTCACTGGGAAGATGGCGAAGTAACTTTGGTTGAAGATGAGGATTTGCCATTATCGTTGCCCAATTTGGAAAAATATACGCCCGGAGAATCTGGTGAATCGCCACTTTCCAACGCTACAGATTGGTTGCCTGTTGTCGACGAGAATGGTCGCAAAGGCCGTCGCGAAACCAATACAATGCCACAATGGGCCGGTTCGTGCTGGTACTATTTGCGTTACATCGACCCAAACAATACGGAAAGTATTTTTGATGTAAAAAAAGAGCAATACTGGATGCCTGTCGATTTATATGTGGGTGGTGCCGAACATGCTGTTTTGCATTTATTATATTCACGATTTTGGCACAAAGTATTGTTCGATTTGGGAATTGTTTCAACCGATGAGCCTTTCCAAAAACTTTTTAACCAGGGAATGATTTTGGCGTTTGCCTACGAAACTTCTACGGGAGCAAAAGTGGCTTCCGACTTAGTAGTGGAAAAAGATGGAAAATATTCTCATATCGAAACTGGCGAAGAGTTAAAGCAGATTGTGGCAAAAATGTCAAAATCGTTGAAAAATGTTATTAATCCCGACGATGTAATTGAGAAATTTGGCGCCGATTCACTGCGGTTGTACGAAATGTTTATGGGGCCCCTCGACGAGCGCAAACCGTGGGCCGAAAACGGGGTAAAAGGAGTATTTAATTTTCTTGGCAGGGCATACCGTTTCTTTGCCGATTCAAATCATATTTTTGAAGGAGAAGAGGACAAGGAAGTTGCTAAGTTGTTGCATCAAACCATTAAAAAAGTAGAGTTTGACATTGAACACCTGAAATTCAATACAGGAATTTCAGCGTTGATGGTTTTTAATAATCTGTCAATAAAAAAGGGACGGGTTACAAGAGAAACGGCACAAATTTTTGCTCGGATATTAGCGCCATTTGCGCCTCACGTTGGAGAAGAATTATGGTCGGTTTATGGCAATAAAAAAACGCTTTCGTATGAACCTTGGCCTTTGGTTGACGAAAGTTTATTGCAGGAAGATACTTTTGAATATCCGGTTTCGTTTAACGGTAAAACACGGTTTTTGCTCGAATTGCCCATTGACATGCAAAAAGAAGAGATTGAAAAAACAGTTTTAGCCGATGAACGCTCCAAAAAATGGATGGATGGAAAAAGTGTTCGGAAATTTATTTTAGTTCCGAAGAGGATTATTAATGTGGTAATTGGATAGTATGAAAGAAAATAGTCGGGGCACGACTTCGAGTCGCACCCCGACTAATTGCAAAAAAACATTTCAAAAGGATAGTTGATTTGACTGTCCTTTTTTAATGGTTTTAATCCATAATAAGAATCTTTAAAAATTAACCACCAACCAGCGCCAGCTATTCGAAAAGTTGCACTATGAAAAAACAATAATACACGAACTGAGATCCTGATTAAAGTTGTGAAAACAAATTTAAACCTGCAATTCACATTTTTTATAGAATTCATTGGCTTTTAAACTTGTCTGTTTAAATAAA
>CAYZBC010000263.1:3202-7511 GCA_964476535.1 uncultured Maribellus sp. | reverse complement strand
TAAGCAAACCTGTGTTTCCCAAATTCAATTTTGCTTTTTAATCTCTACTTATTAATTTTCATTTTTAACAGTAAATTTTACAAAAGGAAATGTGGATTTGCCCAAAATGTAAACGAGAATTTAAAAACAGCAGTCAATTACATTCTTGCGGGAATTTTTCCATTGAAAAGGTATTTGAAAAATATCTTGTTGAAATTTTTTATTTGTTTGAAATCATTCATAATCTGGTTCATACTTTTGGAAAGATGAATATCAATCCGGTAATAAACGGTGTGATGTTTTCGGTCAATTCAACTATTCTTGCCCTCAAACTATATTCAAAATATTTGTTGGTTGAATTTGCATGTGGAAATGAGCATGATGAATTTCCGGTAGAAAAATGTGTTCAGATTTCGAAAACTGAATTTGCTCATATTTTGAGGGTAGAAAATGATGCAGAAATTGACAAGCAACTTATTGTTTGGTTAAAAGAGGCATATCATTTCAATTGTACAAAGAACTGACATTTACAAACATTTGTTTATCAATTTTGTTGTAAATTCGAAGTTCTTAAAAACACCAATTAAATGCCATGAAATTTAGCCCACGGATAAAATTTTTGATAAATAACGGATTAAAAGGATTAGTCTGGTCATTAATATTGTTAGGTGCCTATTTTTTTTTAAAAGAAATAGTAGTCTCAAAAAATCTTGATGCCTGGATCGAGCACTTTTATGCAGAACCTCAAATTATTTACCTCATTTATTTTGCCTCCGAATTCTTTTTTGGGATTATTCCGCCCGAATTTTTTATGATTTGGGCATTTAACAAAGCAGGTGTTGCGCATTATTTTTTAAATGTTGGTTTTTTTGCGGTGGTTTCCTATGCCATGGGATTTTTAACTTTTCTCATCGGTAAATTTCTTTTCAAGCGGGTAACTTTTCGTCTTATACGAATAAAGTACATGAAACAATTGTGGCCGCAGGTTCGAAAATACGGATTGTTCCTTATTATTGTGGCAGCACTCACTCCAGTTCCTTGGGCTGCAGTTAGTTTGCTGGTAGGCTCGGCAGGATTTCCGTCTAAAAAATATCTTGTTGTAGCTCTTTTTCGGTTGTTGAGGTTTGCCGTTTATGGTTATATTATTTTTCAGACGCACCAGATTTAATCTTTTCTAAAAAAACAACAAGGCACTTTCTTTTGTTATAAAAATAAATTCAATCTAAAAATGTTTGAAAAATTAAAACATCGATGGAATATTGAGAGTAATTTCCAGTTGGTAATAATATTAGTTGTGTTTGCAGTTACCGGAAGTTCTACACTATATGCCCGCCGGGGAATATTTTATCTACTTGGGATTACGATAGATACAAGTATGTGGCTAAAAGTCCCACTTTACATTTTAGTTATATTTCCGACATATCAGATTTTATTTCTGGTTGTTGGGACGCTGTTTGGGCAATTTAAATTTGCCTGGGAGTTTGAGAAGAAAGTTTTTTCAAAATTAAAATTCAAAAAATGAAACAGATAGTACCACTTATATTCATATTTATTATAATTTCAACTTTGAGTATGGCAAAAAAATTGGAGAAAGTAACGCTCGGCGGTGGATGTTTTTGGTGCACCGAGGCAGTTTATTTAGAGTTAAACGGAGTAGTTGAAGTAAAGCCAGGATACAGTGGCGGGGATGTAAAAAATCCATCGTACGAAGAAGTGTGTAGCGAAACAACCGGACATGCAGAAGTGGTTCAAATTACATTCGACCCTGAAGTTGTTAATTTTTCAGAGATTCTGGAAGTCTTTTTTATTACGCATGATCCAACTACGTTAAATCGCCAGGGAAATGATGTGGGCACACAATACCGTTCTGCCGTTTTTTATCACTCTGAAAAACAAAAAAAGACGGCGGAAGAAATAATTCAATTGTTTGGCGAGGAGAAAGTTTATGACAATCCAATTGTTACTGAAGTCACTGAATTTGATAAATTTTATCCGGCGGAAGATTATCATATTAATTATTTCGCACGAAATAAAAACCAGAGTTACTGCCAATTTGTAGTCGCTCTCAAAGTGGAAAAATTTAAAAAAATATTTAAGGAGAAGTTGAAGGAGGAGTAACTTCTCGATAAGTTATTGGGAATTAATAAAGGGGAAAATCGCATAAAAAAGCCCGAAGAAAATCTCCGGGCTTGCAATATATCTTTTGTGCTTTTTACAATTCTCTAATCCAAATATTTTTATAACTCACCGGATTACCATGATCTTGTAAAACCAAACTACCTGGACCGTGTTTTTTAACGGTATATTCAGGAATTCCAATATATTCTGTTGGTCCACGCATTTTTGCATTATTCTGCACCAAAACTCCATTGTGTAAAACGGTAATTGTTGGTGGAGTAAAAAAGGTAATCCCGTCTTCGTTAAAACGGGGAGCGGTATAGATAACATCGTAGGTTTGCCACACACCCGGCGCTTTGCAAGCATTTACCAGAGGCGGATGTTGTTTGTAAATGCTTCCTGCTTGTCCGTTTCTGTAAGTGCGGTTGTTGTAATTGTCCAGCACCTGTAATTCGTAAATTCCTTGCATAAAAATACCGCTGTTGCCACGTCCCTGGCTTTTGCCAATAACTTCTGATGGTGATCGCCATTCGATATGCAGTTGAAAATCTTCGAAAACACGTTTTGTTTTTATTGTTCCTGTTCCTTTTTTAACGGTTACACAACCATCAGCAACAATCCATTCGGGTTTTTTGCCTTTTTCATTGGTCCACTCACTGGCAATATCAACACCATCAAACAAAACAATGGCATCAGAAGGTGCATCTATTGTCGTTTCTCCCGGAGTGATTTTAGAAATTTCCGGATCCCATATTTCGGTCATTTCTGGTTTCATCTGCATCGACTCTTCTTGAGCCACAACAATTACTGCTGCAAAAAGCAGTAAAAAAGTTAAAATTTGAATCTTCATTTTTAATTATTTTTGAAATTATAATCCAAGTTCTTCCATAATAGCGTCTATTTTTGCTTCTGCTTTTTCTTCTGCTGCGTCAAATTCTTCGCGAGAATTTAAAATACCGGCAACTTCAAAATAGAATTTTATTTTAGGTTCTGTACCCGATGGGCGAACTGAAATTTTTGTTCCACCCTCTGTGAAGAACTGCAATACATTGGAAGTTATTTTCTGATCTATTTTTGTTTCTGCTCCAGTTAATAGATTTTTTGCAACCAAGGTTGAATAGTCTTTTACCCACTCCATTGGCGAACCACCTAATTGTTTTGGAGGGGCGTTTCTGAATTTGGTCATAATCTGCTGAATTTCTTCGGCGCCTGATTTCCCTTTTCGAACTACATATTTCATTTTCTCTTTGGAATAACCATATTCCAGGTAAATATCTTGCAGCAACTCATATAATGTTTTCCCCTGATCGATTGCCCAGGCAGTAATTTCAGCCATTAATGCACATGAAGAAACAGCATCTTTATCCCGTACAAAATCGGCTGGCATAAAACCAAAACTTTCTTCACCGCCGCCAATGTATTTTTTCTTTCCTTCCAGTTCACGAATAATTTCGGCAATAAATTTAAATCCGGTATAAACATCGAAATATTCGATTTCATTTCTACGGGCAATCTCAGCAATCAATTCTGTTGAAACAATAGTTTTTACAATAAACTCATTGCCTTTTAGCGTGCCTGCTTCTTTCATTTTGGTAATAATGTAATAAATGAAAAGTAGAGCGGTTTGGTTACCATTTACGATAATATATTTGCCTTTGTCGTTTTTCACCGAAACACCAATTCTGTCACCATCCGGATCCGAAGCCATTACAACATCGGCGTCAATTTTAGCTGCTTTTTTCATTGCCATTTCCATGGCTGCTTCTTCTTCCGGATTTGGTGAAATTACTGTAGGGAATTCTCCACTTACTACATCTTGCTCCGGAATATTTATAATGTTTGTGAATCCAAACGCACGCAAAGCAGCGGGAATTAATATTACGCCCGTTCCGTGAATTGGCGTGTAGATTATTTTTATATCCTTGTGTTTTTTAATAATGTCAGGGGAAATGGAAACTTTTTTAACTTCGGCTAAAAATTTGTTGTCCATCTCTTCTCCAAGTTCTTCAATTAAATCGGCAGAACCATCAAATTTTATGTCTTCGGGTTTAATTTTGGCCACTTCGTTTACAATGTTTACATCGTGCGGACCAACAATTTGCGAACCGTCGTCCCAATACGCTTTGTATCCGTTGTACTCTTTTGGATTGTGCGAAGCGGTTAAAATAATCCCACTTTGGCAACCCAATTCACGAATGGCATAAGAAAGTTC
>CAYZBC010000263.1:0-3102 GCA_964476535.1 uncultured Maribellus sp. | reverse complement strand
TAAACATATTTTCAAACTATCTCTCCAATATGGAATTTCAATACTAAAAATATTGCGAATTTTCGATTTATTCAAAACACTGAAATTTGGTCGTTTTGCGGGAGTTGGGAATTGGCTTGAAAGTACTGGATTTATCGTACATTCTACTTCTGAAATCTCAAAAATGGCTTTTGAAAAATCGTACCAGCTTGCAACTCCTTCGTTTGAATAGTGATAAATTCCGGGAATAAAATTCGCAGGGTCTTTTTCTGAAATTTGGATGATTGACAAAATTGTTTGTGCTAAATCAGCCGCATAAGTTGGAGTACCCACCTGGTCGAAAACAACATTTAGACTGTCGCGTTCTTTTCCCAGTCGCAACATTGTTTTTACAAAATTATTACCAAATTCAGAATATAACCACGAAGTTCGAATTACAACTGAATTTGGATTTTCATTCAAACAATTCAATTCGCCATCCAACTTCGTTTTTCCGTAAACGGTTTGTGGATTTACAGAATCCGTTTCAGAATAAGGTTGATTAGCATTGCCATCAAAAACATAATCGGTGGAAATATGAAGGAGTTTTGCACCAACTTGTAGCGAAAATTTGCCAAGTATTTTTGGTGCGAAAGCATTTATTTTTCTAGCAATTTTGTGGTCAATTTCTGCTTTGTCAACCGCTGTAAAAGCAGCACAATTAATTATTAAATCGGGTTGATTTTTATTGAAATAAGTTTCAACTGCAATTTCGCTGGTAATATCCAAAGTATCAACATCAGTAAATAGAAAATGATAATTCGGAAACTGATTTTCAATTTCCTTTAGTTCACTGCCCAACTGTCCGTATGCACCAGTTATTAAGATCTTCATCCCATTAAAATATAAAATTCATTTCTGCTGAATCGAACATTGGAGCTAGCTTGTCTTTCTCGGAAATAACCTGGTCCGATTTATCCAATTTCCAATCGATACCTAACTTTGGGTCGAACGCATTTATTGCCCTTTCGGTTTCGTGATTGTAGATATTGTCGCATTTATAGGTAAAGATAGCTGTTTCGCTTAAAACCGAAAAACCATGAGCAAAGCCACGCGGCACAAGTAACTGCTTTTTATTATTGCTGTTCAGTTCCAAACCAAACCACTGTCCGAAAGTTGGCGAGTTTTTTCTTAAATCTACGGCCACATCGAAAACGGTTCCCTGAATAACACGAACTAATTTTGCCTGTGAATAGGGAGCCAATTGATAATGCAATCCGCGAATTACACCCCGCATTGATTTTGATTCATTGTCTTGGATAAATTGAGCATTAATACCAGAATCAAGGTATCGTTTTTCTTGATACGATTCAAAAAAATATCCTCGTTTATCTTCAAAAATATCGGGTTCAATTATCACTAATCCCGGGAGTGGTGTTTTAATAATCTTCATCTATTTAAAAAGAGAAATTTTGTTTGTTGGCCAAATTTAACAAATATTGACCGTATTGATTTTTACTTAATGGCTTTGCCAATTCGAGTAATTGTTCTTTGCTTATAAATCCTTTTTTGAAAGCAATTTCCTCGATACAAGAAACTTTTAATCCTTGCCGCTCTTCAATGGTTGCAATAAAATTTGAAGCTTGCAATAAACTATCGAAGGTTCCGGTATCTAACCAGGCAAATCCGCGTCCGAGCAATTTTACATTTAATCGGTCTTCCTCCAAATACAAGCGGTTTAAATCCGTAATTTCCAATTCGCCACGTTTCGAAGGTTTTAATTTTTTCGCTTTTTGTACAACGTCATTCGAATAAAAGTACAATCCGGTAACGGCATAATTAGATTTTGGTTCCTCTGGCTTTTCTTCAATACTAATTACTTTTCCAGTATTATCGAACTCAACAACTCCGTAACGATCCGGATCGTTTACATGGTAACCAAAAACAATTGAGCCATCTTTAATGTTTGCAGCTTCTTCCAACACACTTCGAAAATTGTATCCGTAAAAAATGTTGTCTCCAAGAATCAGGCAAACATTGTCGTTTCCGATAAACTCTTCTCCTAAAATAAAAGCTTGTGCCAAACCATCGGGCGAAGGTTGAATTTTGTATGAAATTTTCATTCCCAATTGGGAACCGTCTCCAAATAAATTTTCATACAACCCAATATCGGTTGGAGTTGAAATAATTAAAATTTCTCTGATACCAGCCAACATTAAAACTGAAAGCGGATAATAAATCATTGGTTTATCGTACACCGGAATAATTTGTTTCGAAATTGATCGAGTTATTGGATACAACCTTGTTCCGGCTCCTCCGGCAAGAATAATTCCTTTCATAATTATTGTGTTTTTAGTTTGTGGTCGAAATATTCAATGGTTTTTTGTAATCCCTCTTTAAGTTGTACAGTAGGTTCCCAATTATTAAGTTTTTTTCTTGCCAAATCAATATTTGGCTGACGTTGAGTTGGATCGTCGGTTGGGAGTGGTAAACGGGTGATTTTAGAAATGCTTCCTGTTAATTCCAAAACAATTTTAGCCAATTCTATAATTGTAAATTCAAATGGATTACCAATGTTTACAGGGCCAACAAAATCGTCTTTAGCAAAGTATGGAAACGTTACATCATGCCTTACAAATTCAAAATGTGGATTATTCAAAAAAGGAATAATTTTATCTTTTGAACTGGGAGACAGATTGTCAAGGCAGATAACCTGGTTCCCTTCATTTATTCGACGTTCGCAAAGATGTGATCCTATAAATCCTGCTCCACCGGTAACAAGAATTCGTTTCATTTTGTTTTTGTTTTAAAATTCAAAATTAATAAAAGAAACAAAGCTTGCAATGATACACAAACATCTTATTTTTTTTCTAAAATGAATATAAAACGCCATGAAGAAAGTTTTGAGGTTACACCAATAAATATGGTATGTAATTTTTCTACAAACTAACGATAGAATCTTTCCAATCCTTCTGCTTCCCTCACTATTGCTGCTTAATTGGATAGCTTGGTTTTCTACTTGTATAATGTTGTTTTTCAAAAACAAATTTCCGCTGAATTAAATTGTCTACTGAAAACTTATTTATTTTCAGAAAGCCTTTGAAATAAGTGAATTATATTATATTTTTGCGCGCGATTTAAAAA
>CAYZBC010000262.1:0-7559 GCA_964476535.1 uncultured Maribellus sp. | reverse complement strand
CTTTAACCATAAGCGACGATGTATTAAAAGCCGATGGAAGCGTGGCAATAGAAGTGAGCAGCTCCATTGAGGTAAGAAGTAGTATTGAAATTGCAAACTCAAATTAAGGAACCTGATTGTTTTAATTAAAATAATTGGTACATACAAAAAAGTTAATTGAAAATAAATTCAGTTAACTTTTTTTATTTTAGGGTGACGCGAATTCCTATTCGCGTTATGTATAATGCCGAATTAGAATTCATCACAATCGAATAGATAGGTTTGAATCCTTTTACTTCCCTTTCCCTGCAATTGGGTTAATACCAATTTGTTTTTAATTGCCACATTAGTTGAATCGGACTTGCTATTCGCTTAGCGGTTTCAAACCGCTAAGCGAGTTGTCGAATGTACGACAACAAGAGGATTCATTCAATTATTTTGAACACAATGAGGGAATGACAGTTGGTTTGAACATTCACCGGGTGACTATGAGTTGTAACAAAGCGTCACCCGGTGAATAAATTTTGCTGGCAAAAGAGATTCTTTGATGTGTCTAATAATCAGCTAAAAGCAAAAAATCCGTCATTAGCAGGTTAAATTGCTATAATTGACTTTCCGGAGTGGGCGCTTAATTGATTATTACTTTTTGAACTGCTTTGTTTCCATCGGATTGAATGCTTACCATAAAAGTCCCCCCATTTTCGAGGTGTTGCAAGCGAATTCTGTGTTCGTTAACTCCAAGAGGTAATCCCGATAATTTTTCATCGCTTATTAATTGTCCATTCAAAGTATAAATTGAAATTTGAACATCGTTTTGTTTGGCAACATTAAATCGTACAATAAATTCCCCTTCATTTGGATTGGGGTAAACTTGCATTCTGAAATTATCTGTACTTTGTGTGTTAAGCTCGTCGATGCCAACGTTTATGTTCTTTATTACCGACACCTTAAAAATCTGTTTACTGGCACTACTTTGAGTCCCATTATTTATAAAAAATATATTTGGGAGGCTACTATTAATACCACCATAAATGTAACCCACAAAAGTTGTGTCTTCTTCCAGTTCATCAAAATTAAGAACTTCATTGTCGTAATACTCCAATTCTTCGTTGGGAATAAACTCCGATCCCGCACCTAATAATGCGGGCATTTCAACGGGTAGTTTAAACTCAGCCATATTTCCGGCTGCATCTCTTGTAACCCGGGCAATCGTCTTTACAAATGGAACACTGTTGTCCTCAGTTAATGTTCCATTATCATCGAAATATTGAGCAATTCCCCCAAAAAATACCGAATGCATTTCGTTGGTAGATTGGCTGTATAGGGGCAATACCGCACAATGATAATGATTGTAATATTGCGAAAAAGAATCTTGTACAGCATATCCCGAGCTATCAATATTTACACAATTTAAAAAAGGCAAATCGGCGGTAACCTGAAAAACACCTGAAAATGCGGTAAGTCCCTGTTCTCCGTTTGGCATAATTTGCGGAACTACATTATAATCTCTGCGGTGTAGATTTTCGGCATCTGTTATTGCTGGTAAATGGGTAACTGAAAGGGTAGTCCCATTATCGTTTATTTTGAATTTTCGAATTTGATTGGTGTACTCTTGTGTAAAAGTAGCCATGTTTGATGGGTTATATCGTCCATCGAATTTATTACCTCCTACCAAATAATAGGTATTGTAAACCATTTCTAAATATCCTCCGGTTACCGCAAATTGTGGGTCAGAAATCTGCCTGAAAAATGCAGTAAAAGATGTACCATTTATAACCGCTTCAATTGTAGCCGGTACATTAATGGCAGTTAATTTATTGTATGTAACGTGATTCGAAGCAGTTGCACTGTAACCATATCCTCCAATAAAATAAAGCATATCTTCAGTTTGCTGAAACTGCATATTTGTAGAACTTAATTGTTCTTGAATGCCAACAGGAAGTGATGTTAATGGGGCTGTCCACTTTTGTTTGTTCACCGGGTCGATAACAGTAATTTGATTATTCATTCCAGCTGCATCAAATGCAGTAAAGGGTTGTCTTTCATGCAATCCATCCAAACGTCCACCTAAAACCAGCCATTTTCCATCGTGTTGACCATGTGCAAAAACCTGCAATCCTCCAACATCAGGAATAGCAAGCGGTTCTAAATAAACCTGAAAAGGTGATTCTTGTGCAGAAATTCCTCCAATAAAAAATAAAAAAAGTATCGTAATTAATCTTTTCATTTTGTAAATCTTTAATTTTCAGAAAATAGGACTTCAATACACTTTAGCTATCTTATCACTAATTTTTTAGAAGCAGTTTTTGTGTTGTTGTATTCAATAAAATAGTGGTAAATACCGCTTTTATATTCCGAAACATTTAGTTCCAAATGGTCGGTGTGGTTGTCGATAATAAATTGCTGAACTGCTCGGCCCGAATTATCAAATAAGTGTAAATTACCTGAAATCACATTGTCAGGGAGCGAGTATGCAACTTTTACCGTTTGTGATGCTGGGTTAGGAAAAGCATTTATCCAGGTTTCTTGGGTATTATTTTCCAGAATCGAAACAATTGGTGTTCCGGGTAAATTGTAAATGTTTGTCCAAACCTTTTCCGGAGTTTTTGAATAGTCATAACAATAAGCAAACAACTTGTAGGTGTTTGCTTCTGTTTCGTTTACATAAATGTATCGGGCGCCATCAATTGTTTGAAATGGAGTTCCATCTTCATTTATTATTTTACTATCGTATTCGTAATAATAGGAGGTTTGTGTGGGAACGTACTTGTAATAGGTGTACACCAATTCAATCCCGGCATCTTTATCAAATAAGTTTTCAGAAATATATTTGATATCCCCGAGGTAATGATCGTTTGAAGGTGTTGCACAATTAATTATTTTAAAAACTGAATGGTCGAGGTTGTAAATTTTACATTGAGAATTGGGTACATCCATACAGTAATATTTGTATCCCAAAGTTTCCAGTTTTACAATTGATGCGGAAAAATCATATTTTTTTTCAAAGGTAACCTGGGCACTCAAGGCAATAAAAAGTATTAAAAAGAAGCTGGTCGAAATAAGTTTTTTCATGATTTGTTGGTTTTTATTTTATCAGTTTTAGTCCTTCATTTGCCGAGGCATCGTTGGGATTATATAGTTTTACTTTGTTGAATAATATTTTAGCATCGTTGTTTTTACCCAGGAAATAAGAGTTCCACCCTAACATGAGTAATCCATCGTAACCAAAGGGATATAAATCGACTACTTTTTTAAACAGCGGTTGCGCTTTGTTATAATCTTTTCGACCGTAGTAAACCAAACCCAGGCGGTACAGAGCCACTGTATTTTGGGGATTCACCTCCAGAATTTTATTGTACAATTCAATAACTTCATCCCACCTGCCCAAAGCAGCTTTTGGCAGAATTAATCCAAAACGTGCTTCTTCGGAATAGGGTTTTAATTTTTGTGCTGTGGTATAAAAAATAACGGATTCATCAAATAATCCGGCATTGTAGTTTAACCACCCCAAACGCAAGTTCGTTTCATACGACGATTCATCCAACACATTTTTTAATTCGTCCATTGCCGCCGAAAAATCGCCATTTTTTTCGTGGGCGTAACTTTTCGAAAAAGCTGCCTCGAGTGCTGCCTGATTGACTTGTGCAAAAGATGGCAAAGCAAAAGCTGCCAATATTAAAAATATAAACTTCTTTCTTAAAAATTCCATGATATTCCGCCTGTTAATGTATGTTTTATGTATTTGTATTCTGCTGAATTACTCGGTTGTTGATTGGTATAAACCTGGTAATTCTCAACAATATCCTGATTAATGTAACGCAGTACAAACTGATATTTCTTCGCAAATGGAAAATAAAGACTTCCCATAAATTTACGATTCGATTTTCCTGGGAAATTGGCAACAACATAACCTGCCGATTCGATAAAGTTTTTCATTTCGCCATTTAAATACTTTCCGTAAAAATGGACAGGGCCAAGTTGCACCCCGCCTGAAATTTCGAATACGCTATACCATAAATGATTTTCATCGCCACCTCTTACATAGAGCCTCGGAGTTAGATAAAAATTATTGTTGGATAAAGGATAAAATGTAATCCAGCTCGAAAGCTGAGTAAAATTCTCGTTGTAAATATTGGCCCGTATGATTTCGGCACCAGGAGAAAAATTTCCCCAGTGACTCCAGGTTGAAGCGGAGAAAATGAAATCGGAAAATTTTACGCTTGAGGAATAAAATGTGTTCGGATTATAATCGCCTAAAACTAAATCGGAATTTCCCCAAATTATTGTTGCCGACGACGAAACATACCATTTTTTGCCCAATACAAAAACCGGATTTATAAAATACTGATTCTGTTTTACCTTTATTGGGAAAGAATACCGCTCTCCCCAATAAACCTGCTCTTCGCGATTAATTCCAAGGTGTGTAAAATTATGGTTTAGGAATATGCCGGGTGCAATTTGGTGGCTGAAATCAACGGATTCGAAATGATAATCTTTTAAGATAAATGCTACACCATAATCATCACTCACATTAATTTCTTCATCAAAGTTCGTGTTGCTCAACTGGTCAAAGTCAGAATTAAAACTGTATCCGACTTCAAGTGCTGCACGGGTTGGTTTCATTTTCTGGTAGTCAATTTTTTGTTTGAATGAATTAGAAAAATTATTGGCAACTTTCGATGCTTCAGCACTTCGTCCGGAGTAGATTAAGCTGTAGTACAAATATTCCTGTAACCACTCGAAACTTTTATCGTTTTCCCATGCTTTTAGAAACCAGTCGGCTGCGGTCCTGTATTTTTTTAAATTGTAATAAGCAATTCCCGTTCGTGCTTGCAAATAGAAAAAATCGATTCCTTGTGCACGAACTTCCGATGAAAAATCTATGAGTTCATTCCATTTCTGTTGCTGATAAAGTTCGAATGATTTTTTATCAGCGTCAATATAACTTAGTTTTTTTTGTGCCGAAGCAACAATTAAAAACAGCAGTAATATAGCCGTTATTCCAATTCGTTTTGACATATTATTTTAATCTTAGCTTCATTAAAAACTACGGAAATTTCTACTCCGCCATCTTGCCTTATTTTTAATCCTGAATGATATTCTTTTTTAGGTTTCCCAAGTATTTTTTTTCGAATCACAGCATCCATTTCAATATCTCCCGACGATAAGATATCTCCTGCCTGTTTCATTTTGAGTTCAAAATCTACTTTTAAAAATAGGTACAACGGAGCAATAAAATCTTGCAAAACTTTAAGCACCCCGCCAAATATCTGATTTAAAGGAATGGTGTCGGTAATTTTTGCATTTGGTAGAAACCCCAGCGGTACTTTAAACAGCGAAAGATAAAACCAATACAATGCTGAATTTTTTGTTCCGGTAAAATTGGTAAAATAATGCAAATCGCCATTGTTGTAGAGATAGGCGAGTCCGCCATCTTTTTCGCAACGAATGTAGGTCGTATTATAAACATCGGTTTCTACTACCCACGTAAAATTACCCGCCCGTTTTTGCCAATATTTTTTGTCCGATTCTACTTCAACATTTATACTTAATCGTTGCCCGGGAATAAAATGTAGCGCTTTGGCTAAAATTGCATTTACGGCAGGACTTGTAATTACCTGTCCACTTTCGGGGAACCCAAAATTTTCAAGTGTAAAATTGTTTTCTTCTTTTAACAAATAATGCCCAAAAGGATAATCAAGCGTTTTTGAGCCAATGTGCGGTGTTACCTGAAATTGAAAATGAAGATGCGGATACGGCGACCTGCCTGAATTTCCGCAACGCCCCAATAGTTGCTCTTTTTTTACCAAATCGCCAACTTTTACTTCTACCGTTTGATATTTCAAATGGCTCAATTTGGCATATAAATACTCGTTGTATTTTACAATTACGGTATTCCCCCAGTTTTCTTTTGTATTTATATTCCCAATTACATTTTCTTGAACGGTATTAACGGCTTCAATAACCACTCCATCAAAAGGAGAAAGAACTGCTTTCCCGTAGCAAAAATAATCTTCATGAAAATCGCCCGAATTTTTGAACTGTTTCCCATTCCTGTCGGTAATAACAAAATCCCAGGCATGTCGCCATGCTCCTTTATGGGTGTACTCGCCATCGTGTCCCTGGTTAACTGTCCATTCACCAAAAAAAGGTAAGGATGGTGAAATCGGATATGCCGCTGGAAATCGTTTTAAATTTCCCGAATGCAGATAGAGATTTTTTTCAGGTTTCCCAAGTTGAACCGGTGTTTCAATTAACCACTTTGGACGTTGTTCGCGAAATTTTAATGCATATAAAAACATTAAAACCACTATGTTAAAAGGAAGCGAGTATGGGGAAATATTAAACATCGCTAATACTTGTTGAGTGCTTGTTGTTATTAAAACAACCGCTGGAAGCAAAATAATAATCCAGCCATAGCTTACCTTTCCGGGAACCAGGAAATAGCCGCCAAGTGCAATTGCCATTAAAATATAGTTAAACCCGATAAAGTTATACCCAAGCGAAACAAACTCAATTCCAACAATTTGGTAGAATAGAAAAGCCACCGAAAAACCCAGGATGGATAAAACGAATGTAATGCGTGAATAAATTAGTAAGCCCAGTGAAATTATAATTCCAGCTAATAAATGGGTTTGAAAGAATATTGCACCCAACGAATGAAAATAAATTTTCATAAAGCTTGAACGAATATTGTTTTCCAGGAAATCATAAATATTAATAAACGATTGCCCACCAATTGAATACAATTCATTGTAAGTAAAAATTCCGCGCTCGCTAATGTTTAAAGCCGTTAAACTATTTCCCGAAAGTGCTACAATCCAGATAGCAAGTAGAAATGGGATACTTAAAAATGGCAAGCCATATTTTCCGAGAACACCTTGAAATACAACGGTTAGGAAAAAGCTTAATATGGCTGAAATGGCAATTAGAAGAAGTACTTCGACAGAAGGCTGGTAGATTAATCCTACACCTAGTCCAACTAATAAGGCGTTAAAACCATATAGCCCGGTAACAAAATAATGTTTGTTGTAGCCTAAAAACCAGGCAAGTGAATTGGCAATAACAACAGCAATTAATCCACTCATACCGGCTCCATAATCAAAGAAGCTAATAACAACCAATAAAACAGCCAGTAATTTCGAGGTAGAAAAAAACACCTGCGAATAGCTGTTTAATATGGAATGAAGAACATCTTTGCCGACTAAGGTTTTGCCTCTCATATCTTCAATTTATCTTTTCGGATTCTGTTCGAAACTTTGTAAAGAATCCAAGGTTTCTCTTTTCCTGATAATATGAGTTTTTCCGTCTAAATCAATGAGAACAACATTTGGTCTGAAAGTAATAAACTGCATCCACTGTGTCATGTTATATGCACCAACTCGTTCAATTACCAATTGGTCGCCAACTTTTGTTTGCGGAAAATTTATGGCATCCCGAATCACATCAATGTTCATACACAGCGGTCCGTAAATAGTCGATTCTTCTACATGGCTCGAAACTTCTTTGCTTGGATAAACACCCAAATTATACCAAAATGTAGTAAACAGCAGGTTCACGCCTGCATCAATTACCATGGT
>CAYZBC010000261.1:0-7597 GCA_964476535.1 uncultured Maribellus sp. | reverse complement strand
CCTTCAAGTTCTTCAAATTTATTTAGTTCATCAATAAAAGTTTTTGCTCTATGAATATCGGTAAATTTATGGCTGCCGTAACCGGGGTATTTTTGGCTTAATATTCCATTTACCGGATCGATGGTAGTTAGGTTGGTAAACTCAAATTCCTCTCCGTTTTTGAATCCATTATAAATGGATGTCCAGGTTTCTTTTTGGTCGAATCGGGGAGTGCAAGCTTCTCCGTAAATGCGCACACTTTTCCCGTGACGCAAAGCATTATCCCAAATAAAACCGGTTGGTGCATAAACCAGCGCATCTTCCTGAACATGTGGATAACTTCGAAACCAGCCGCGTACATTCTTTTCAACGTAATCGGTAACAATAGCCATGTCGGTCCATTGATGACCTTCTGCTGAGCTTTTTCCCGAAACATAAAAATTGTCGAGCAAAAGAAAATCGTTACAAATTTTGTGCGTGTTTGGCGTAACTTCTTTGCCAAACACACAAAGCGAAGGATCGCCATCGCCTGCTTTAACATCACCTAGAATTTGGTCGTAAGTACGGTTTTCTTTTATAATATAAACCACATGTTTGAAAACCGAAGGTTCTCCTATTCTTAATGGAACCGGAACGGGAGCTACATTTTCTCGCGGCAAATCTTTTGAAAGTGCAATCCGAAATAACTGATTTGTTTCCTCAACTTTTTTCGTATAACGGGACAATTGTTTTTTATTCGGAATCGGAATTACAGAAACTGAAGCCATCATGCGGTGGGCGTTATAAGATATTGTTCCGGTAGCTTCCGAAACAGACGCGATTCTTGCACCTTCGGCTTCAATGTTGGGAACAAATAAAAGGTTATTGTTATAAATGCACACAGCTCCCGGATAAGCTCCGGTTGGAATAAAACCTACTGTTTTGCTTTTTTCTATGGTTGAAATTGATGTGGAAAGACTTCCTAATTCCACAACGGCAAGAGCATTGTCCATCCCATTGGCAACAAAAAGAGTTTTTCCATCTTCTAAAATTCCCAATCCGTTAGGCGAATCTCCCCAGTATGGATTGTCTGCGGCTCCTAAACGAACCGAAATGGTTTCTGAAACAACATCTGTATTTGTATTAATCACAGAAACATTATCGCTATTTGCATTGGCAACATAAATGAATTTTTCGTCGGGAGCCGAAATAATATCGTTGGGGTGCAGACCAACGGTTATTTCTTTTAAAAGATTGCCCGATTTGGGCTCGAAAACAGATATCGTTCCTTCTCGAGTGGCTCCTGTTTTTGGATCAACTTTGGCACTTCCCCATGGCACTCCGGCAATATCTTTATCATTTTTATCGGGAACAGAACCTGCCCAATTTGTAACATAAATTTTATCGTTTGCTTTTGTAATTCCGTAAGGTGCAACACCAGTTGCTACCGACCAGATAGTTTTTCCTGTTGTTTCATCCAATTTTTCCAAAGTATTGTTTCCGTTTAAAACAACATAAAGCATTGTAGTTCCAGATTCTTCAGTAATAAGTATTTCATTTGGAAGGGCAGTTTTTGCCGGTGCTACCGCATTAAATTCAAATGTTTTTGTGATTTTTATTTTTTTATTGTCCCATTCTGCTTTTACAACATACGACTTTTCTGCTTTATTTGACGCACTCCAATATAATTGATAGTTTTCTCCTTTTTTAAGCCAACTAATTCCTGAAAAGGTATTCATTACATTTTCATTTTTGAAGTGGCTTTTCATTGTAAAACGAGTGACAATTTTATTGTCTTCCGGAGAGATAATTACAATCGAGTAGCGTCCTTCAACAGCTATCCATTTTCCGTCGGGTGATACAGCACAATCGAGAGCATGGTTTTCAAGTTCCGAATCGCCAAAATAAATCTGTTCACCAGCCGGATCAATCCAGCGGTTGTATGGCATTGCTATGGGCAGATTGTTGTTGGCCAATGTTCCTTTCTCGTATGAAGTTTGGTGTTTGGCTTGTTGCCTTTTGCTTTTTCTATTTTGTGCGAAGGATGGCGAAGCAAGCTGAATAACTAATGCAAGGGAAAGTACGAATGGAAATAAATTTTTCATAATAACTTGTGTTTTGAATAGTTCAACAAGGTTAAAGTTAAAGTGTTTAGTCAATTTAAAAAAAATTATCACTATTTAAATAAAAAAATTGAGCATTATAAATCGGACAATTCGAAGCTCAGTATTTTTTTATTAAATCTCAAATTGCAGCGACATCCAAACTGAGCGACCAAAACCATCAACCCCTGAACCATGAATACGATATGCTTGATTGAAAATATTCTGGATGCCTGAGTGTAATGAGATTTTATTCCAGGAGTATCCCAGTTTAAAATTTAAAATATTCCATCCGGGAGTTCCTCCTTCAGAAATCCTGTGGTCGTCGATATCGCCTGAAGAGAGACGGTCTTGTTTGGCGGCAAACAGGAATTCGAGTTCGCTAAATAATCTGGACTTCGAATACCTCAATGCAAGTTTCCCATTCAAGGGAGGAATGCGCCGCATGGGTTCATTTTTTTCCAAATCTTCACCATACAACCATGTGATACTATTTATAATAGAAAGTCGTGAATTGAGTTTAAAACCGGATTCTGCTTCAATTCCGAAAATATTCGATTTTGCAAGATTTTCTTTCGTGTAAACTTGTTCCCCTTCGTAAAATTCATTTCCATTGTATTCCGATTTTACACGCACAATCTGGTTTTTTAATCGGGTGTTAAATGCAAATAGTGATAAAGAAAAACGATTAGTAAGTTTTTTGTAGCCAGCTTCGAAAGTGAGCGTTTTTTCGGGAGCCAGGTTATCAGAAGGAATTTCTATTCCGTAATCGAAAAATCCGAAACTGCTGATGTCGTTAATATTTGGAGCTCGAAATGCCGTATTTGCAGAAAATATAAAGTTGTCTGATTTATTGGGAAGGTATTGAAACGAAAAATTTCCAACAATGGATTGCGGTTTTAATTCAACTTCTCCAAATTCCTCATCTATTGAGTTTAACTTATTTACGTTAAAACGGCCTCCCAATTGCAAATTAATTTTCTCAATTTTAAATGTGTGCTGGCTAAAAACAGCGAAGTTTTTCATCTTCGAATTGTTGGGATATAAACCCCGCTTCTCCGTTTGTTCTCCTGTTTCAGTATTTGTTTCAATTTTGGATGAATGAATGAGGTCGGAGTAATATTCCAGCCCGGAAACAGCACTCCAGTTTCTGTTGAATTCAGAAAAATTATCCAAAACAAATCCGTAGTTTTTTACCACATCGTTTTCTGTTTTAAAAATAGTCGATTCTTGTTTTTGCGACTTTCTTGTTTCGTCTGAAAGTTGGTTGGAAAAAGTAAATTTTACTTTCCTGAAAAAAGAATTGCCTCCAAAATATTCTGCCCTTGCATAAAACAGGTTATGAATCTGAGGATCGAATTTATAGGTTTCGTATCCGCGTTGTGCGACTTGGTCGTACCGATCCACATCGTTTTGAATGAGGTAATTATAAGCTGAAGAAATTAGCCAGTTATCTGTCAGTCGTAGTTTTGCTTTTAAATTTGTTCCTGTTTCATTGTAGCTCGAAGGTCGTTCGTATCCAAGGTCTCCTCCGGCAAATAAATCGCCAAATTCTTTATAATTTATATTTCCCGAAATGGCAAATTGCTGTGACTGATATTCCAACCCGCCGGCACCAGATTGTTCCATTCCTTTATTCATGAGTTTTAATCTGCCTTTTCCTTTTAATCGTGACTTCCCGGTGTAAAATTTAGGTGATTGCGTAATTACGTTTATTACACCACCCAGTGCGTCGCTGCCGTAAAGTACCGAGCCTTTTCCACGAATTACTTCTACCTGGTTCACCGAAAAAACATCGATGGTATTAAAATACTGGTTTGGTCCGTAACGAAATGCGGCGTTGTTCAAACGAATTTCATCAATCAAAAGCAAAGTCTGATTTCCTGTTAAACCCCGCAAAAATGGTGAGCCGCCTCCGTGGTTGGTTTTTTGCATCCAAACACCGGGTACTCCAATTAATGCTTCAGCCATGGAACGTGGAGCATTAACTTTTAATTCTTCTTCAGTTAAAACAGAAACGGCGTCCGGAATTTTATGCGAAAGCAATTTATTTTTCGATGCGGTAACTACAATACTTTTATTAAGTTGAATGGTAGTTGGTTGAAGTTTAATATTTAGCGCTTTGTTTGTGGATTCACCGGAAAGTTCCAGGTGTACACTTTCAAAGCCTAAGCAGGAAACCAATATTGTGAAATTTTCTTTTTCTGCATAGATTATTGTGAATTGTCCGTCTTCGTTAGAAACGGTTCCACGTGTAGAATTTAGTATTGAAATATTGGCATTTTGAATGGGTTTATTGTTTCCATCATTTAAAATAATACCTTGAATTGATTGTGAAAAAAGCTGCACCGTTGAAAGTGCAGCTATTATTAGTGTGAAAACTATTCGACGCATATTACTTCTTTTCTTTTTCTCGGTTTTCTAATCTGTATTTATCTTTCTCTTTACTTTCGCGAATCATATCTTCTTTATTATCCATCACCGGCGATTCATCAAGTGCTTTCCAATTAAAATTCTCATCGAACGGATCCAGTGCCTTTTGTGGCTCGAAAACCCGAGAATCTGCGGGAACAGCTTTGTAGGGTTCAAAATTTGGTGTGTCGGTAAAAAAGTCGGCTAAATCGCTCGCCCCGGCATCGTATTGGTTTAAATACGGCATTCCAAGAATATTCCAGAATGTTTTAAAAATACTGCCAAAACTATAATGACCATGACTGACGTGATTTTTTTTCACCCACGGTGAAACTAGCATGAGAATGCTTCTGTGAGCATCGATGTGGTCAACGCCGTTTTGCGCATCATCTTCGGTTATCACAATCAACATATTTTCCCAATACGGTGTGTGCGAAAGGTATTCCACAATTCGCCCGACTGCTAAATCATTGTCAGCCATGTAACTTTCGCGAAACGGGTAACCTGCTTCAGGACGTTCACCGGCACCGTGGTCGTTTGGAATAATTACTGTAATGAAGGCCGGCATTGTATCTTTTCCGTTCATCCATTTTTCTTCAAATTCTTTTTGAAATTGGTCAATGCGAAATTGGTCGGGGATTGCCATGTTATAAGTTGGAAATTGTTTTGAAGTACGATCCCAAATGGGTTTTGGCAGCGGGTAATTAATGTAATGACGAATACCTTCGTTTATAAATTTTGAGTCGTAGATTCCGGGCTCAAACATTATGCTGAAACCAAAGTTAAAAAAGTTGATATTGTTCCTTTCCAGATGATCCCACATGGAACCAGCTTCGTTATAATCTTCAGGATAAATTGCTCCTGCCGCCCCGTTCATGGCTAAAACACCGGGGGCCTTTGAATTGAAATCGAAAGAACGGTTACCGCCGTAACTAGCCGCCGTACAGGTTTCAACCCACTCGTTTGGATATGTATTAACCAGCCAGCGGTGGCCGTCGGCAGAAACATCTGCATCAACATAAAAGTTGTCCGAAATGGCAAAGTCGCTTGCGATTTTTAAGTGGTTTGGCATAATATCGGCATTTTCAACAGATGCTGTTCTTTTTGAATTCCGAAATGAAACACCTGCACCGTAACGCGCTAATCCTGCATCTCCGTCACCTTTTTCAATTTGTCCAAAAATTTCGTCGTAAGTTCGGTTTTCTTTCGAAATAAAAACAATGTGTTTTATTGGGCTTTCTTTTTCACCCGGATAAAGTGGTACCGGATTATTTTTTCTCCATTCAAATTTTTCGGAAGAAGCTTTTTCGAAATCGAAATTATTGGCGATTACTTCGTTGGTATAAATTTCCAGTTCTTCATCCGAAGGAATATCGAGAATTTGAACCGTGCCTTTCATTAACGAACCAATATAACTTCCTGACGAAGTAACATTGAAATTTTCACCTCCGTTGGGTCCACTTCCAAAACCTTTGGCATTGGCAACAATCAGTTTTTTGCCATCGTTGCTAACTTCTAATTTCGCCGGAAACCAGCCGGTAGGAATGTGCCCCAATACTTCTAATTTTTCGGCATCAATTACTGCCACAGCATTAATTCCCGATTCGGCAACATACAACCTTTTTTTATCGGGAGAAAGTGCTAATCCAAAAGGAATAACTCCGCGAAATTGTTTCACCCGGTTGTCGGGTTTAAGGTAGATGGTATTTACAACGGTATCTTTTTCTATTGAAATTACTGAAATATTATCGTTGGTGCCGTTGCTTACAAAAACATATTTATCTGTTGCCACCAGCGAATTGGGGCTCGCACCGCCCACGGCCGGAATACCTTCTACTTTATCGCCAACCAAATGGCCTGTTTTTGTTTTGGCAATAACTTTTGGATGGTCAGGATTTTCTAAACTAATGGTAAATACAGAAAATGCTTCGGGAGAATTCATTTCTCCCAGTCCTGGAATTGATAAGCTGTCGTTTTCAATTCCTTCAATCATCTCTTTGCTCCCATAAGCAAAGGCAGGATACTTTAATGCTTTTTCACTTACATTTTCTTTTGTAATTCCTGATATTAAATTGTATTCAAACATGCCCGCATTTGCAACATAAACTTTTTGTTCATCGGGCGATAAACAAATTCCAAACGGGTATCTACCTACCGGAACATTGTATTCTAATTCGTTTATTTCAGTATTTGCAATTACCATTCTGAACCCAATTTGGTCAACAGCAAAAAGTTTCTTCCCGTCTTTCGATAAAATTATGTCGCCAATGTATCCGTGAGAATAATCTGCTTTTTCTGATACAAAAGCACAATTAATAGAATCTGTTTTTTCTCCGGTTTTTAAGTCATAAATGAATATTTTATTTTCTTGTCCGCCGGCAACATAGACTAAACTGTTATCGGGCGAAACTGCCAGTCCCATAAAAACCGAAGCCAAAACACCTTCGTCTGTAGATGGTCCGGGTGGAACTTGCTGCACTTCAGGATTTTCAGACAGAATATTTCGCACTATGGAAATAGAGAGCGGATTTGTTCCTGAATTAGCAGTAATTGCCGTGTTTCCATCGGGACTTAATGTAAGTCCAAAAGGATGTGGGGCAACAACAATACTTTTACCTGCTGGTGCTATAATTCTTCCGTTGGGAATGATGGTTTCGTCTGTTTTGTCGATGGTTACAAAATGGTTACCTGCCGGAGCAGAAATAATCCAGGGATCGTTTTTTTTATTTTGAGAACAGGAAAAAAGAAAGGCGATTCCAAGTAAAAGAAAAATTATTTTGGCTTTCATAAGAATTATTTTTAAGAATTGAATTTGTTGAAAGAAATTATTTAAGGAACAAAGTTGGTGAGATAATTAATAAAAACCTAAGGAGAAAATTGAATTCAGTCTATTTTTTTTATTCAACTTTCCAACCATAATCTACATATTCCCAATTAAAGTTATCTCCATCAATATTTATTAAAAGATAGCCCTCTTCGGTACCATGATAATTACCTCCCCACCAACTTGCCGAGACCGCTCCTGCAGTTATAAATTGAACACCCTTCACTTTTATTTCTTCATACAAATGCATGTGTCCTTGTAAAACTAATTTTAAATTTTTGTACTTGAACATATCCCAGAT
>CAYZBC010000260.1:0-7599 GCA_964476535.1 uncultured Maribellus sp. | reverse complement strand
AGTTCACTCTCTTTATTCTCAAATTCTGCACAAATATCTTTGATAAGTTGTATTGTATTTTCAGCAAGTTTTATTTCTGGCATTTCTTTAATTTTAACGTTTTTAACTTTTTGGTTACATCATTTTATCGTAAAATTTTATATCCTTTAAGAGTCGATTATGCAGTAGATACAGGGCATTCCCTATATCTACTGAAAACTGAGACTACGACTGATCACTTTTCTTCCGTTCTATCAAAATATGCGGTGTGTAATAAATGATGCGCCTTTTCGCTCATCGGTTCTCCCAGAAACTCTTCATACAATTTAATGATGTAAGGATTTTTATGAGATTTCCTGATGGCCTTATTACTATCTTCTTTATAAATCGCCATTTGTCGTTTTTTCAGGATGTCGGCATTTCCATGATGATAAGGCTGCCCGCCTCCTCCGATGCAACCGCCGGGGCAGCTCATAATTTCAATGGCATGAAATTCACTTCTACCTGCCTGAATGTCTTCCAAAAGTTTACGTGCATTTCCCAAACCGTGGGCAATTCCTATTTTTATTGGCAATCCATCGAAGTCGATGGTTGCTTCACGGATTCCTTCCATTCCGCGCAGTTCATCGAAATCTAAACGGGGCAACTCCTTTTTTGTATGAATTTCATAAGCGGTTCTTACTGCAGCTTCAATAACCCCACCCGTTGTGCCAAAAATTACTCCCGCACCCGTTGATTCACCCAAAGGATTATCAAAATCTTCGTCAGGTAAGGTCTTAAAATCAATATTCGACAACTTGATTAAAGCAGCTAATTCGCGAGTTGTTATTACATGGTCAACATCCGGATTTCCATTTACTTTAAATTCATCACGATCGCATTCATATTTTTTTGCCACACAGGGCATTATCGAAACCACAACCAAATCTTCACGTTTTATTCCCAGTTTATCAGCAAAATATGTTTTAGCAATCGACCCAAACATCTGTTGCGGTGAACGCGCTGTTGAAGGAATATCCTTCATTTCGGGAAACTGATGTTCGAAAAATTTCACCCATGCCGGACAACAAGAAGTTAAAATTGGAAGTTTTACCTCTTTATCGCCTGCCAAATGTTTTCCCAAACGGGTTAACAATTCCGTACCTTCTTCCATAATTGTGAGATCGGCGGCAAAGTCGGTGTCAAAAATATGGTCGAACCCTAATCGCCGTAAGGCAGTAACCAGTTTTCCGGTTACCAGAGTTCCGGCCTCCATACCAAACTCTTCACCCAAAGCAGCGCGAACAGCCGGAGCTGTTTGAACAATTACGGTTTTTGTTTTGTCGGATAATGCACGAATTACTTTCCCTGTATGATTCACTTCGGTTAATGCCCCCGTTGGACAAACAGCTACACACTGTCCGCAATACGTACATTCAGAATGGTCGAGATTCATTTCGAAAGCCGGAGAAACCACAGAATCAAATCCACGATTTATTGCTGAAAGAACACCAACCGTTTGCACTTCGTTGCACATCATCTCGCAGCGACGACACATAATACATTTATCAATATCGCGAACAATTGCAGGCGAAGTATCTTCACGATAATGCGACTGCTCTCCTTTGTAATGAATTTCACGAATTCCCAGATGGTGCGCCATATCCTGTAAGTCGCAATTTCCCGATTTAGCACAAATCAGACAATCGGATGGATGATCGGAAAGAATCAATTCCATTATAGTTCTTCGGGCATTTATTACTCTCAATGAATGTGTGCTTACTTTCATTCCTTCATAAACATCGGTACAACATGCAGGAGCAAGATTTCGTCTGCCATCCACTTCAACCACACAAATGCGACAACCGCCCGGTTTATTTTCAATATTTAAATCGTCGAGTTTCATGTAACAAAGTGTTGGCACATATACTCCAATTCCCGAAGCAGCTTCTAAAATAGTAGTTCCTTTTTTTACTACGACAGGTTTATTATCAATTATAAGACTTACTGTATCCATTATTTTTAGTTTTCCTGGTTAAGTGAGGGTGATTGCATTAAACTTACATTTCTCGAAACATACCCCGCATTTTATACATAGCGACTGGTCGATAAAATGAGGAGCACGTCGCTCGCCGGTAATTGCACCCACCGGACAATTTCGAGAACATAGTGTGCAGCCGGTACACAAATCTTCCACAATATCGTATCGCAATAACGATTTGCATTGCCCTGCCGGACATTTTCCATCGACAACATGTGCCAGATATTCTTCTTCAAAATTTTTTATGGTTGAAAGTACCGGATTTGGAGACGACTGCCCCAATCCACAAAGTGAAGTATCTTTAATTACATTACTTAATTCACGCAACCGTTCAATATCTTCCAGTACACCCTTGCCCTCAGTAATTTTTGTCAGTATTTCAAAAAGTCGTTTGTTTCCAATCCTGCATGGAGCACACTTTCCACACGATTCTTCCAGTGTAAATTCGAGATAAAATTTAGCGATAGCAACCATACAATCGTCTTCGTCTAAAACAATCATTCCACCCGACCCCATCATCGAACCGGCTGCAATCAAATTGTCGTAATCAATGGGAGTATCCAAAAAATCTTTGGTTAAACATCCACCCGATGGTCCACCGGTTTGAACCGATTTAAACTCTTTGCCATCTTTTATTCCTCCTCCAATATCATAAATAACCTCTCGCAAAGTTGTTCCCATGGGCACTTCTATTAAACCCACATTGTTAATTTTACCCGCCAATGCAAAAACCTTTGTTCCTTTCGATTTTTCAGTTCCAATGCTGCTAAACCAGGCTGCACCTTTATTTATAATAACCGGAATATTCGCAAAAGTCTCCACATTATTCACATTGGTTGGTTTTCCCATGTAACCGGACACCGATGGAAAAGGAGGTTTTACTGTGGGTTCCCCACGTAATCCTTCCATTGAATGAATTAGCGCAGTTTCTTCCCCGCAAACAAATGCTCCGGCTCCATAACGCAATTTTATTTTAAAATTGAAACCAGTCCCCAAAATATCAGCGCCAATTAATCCGTATTCTTCTGCTTGTTTTATGGCAATTAATAATCTTTCAATTGCCAGCGGATATTCTGCCCTGATGTAAACTAATCCGGTATCAGCGCCAATACAATAGCCACAAATGGCCATTGCTTCAATAACCGAATGTGGATCGCCTTCCAAAATTGAACGATCCATAAATGCACCAGGGTCGCCTTCGTCAGCATTACAGACTACATATTTTTGTTCGTTCTCCACATTTCTTGTGATTTCCCATTTTAATCCCGTTGGAAAACCACCGCCGCCACGACCACGCAAACCAGACGCTTTGATTTCATTGATAACTTCAACAGGAGGAAGTTCTGTCAAACATTTGCCCATAGCCTGATAACCATCGCGACCAATGTATTCCTCAATATTTTCGGGATTGATAAATCCACAATTACGCAGTGCAATTCGAATTTGTTTTTTGTAGAAATCGATATTCTCGGTTGATGTAATTGCAAAATCGTTTTTTGGATTTTTATAGAGCAATCGTTTCAGTGGACGACCTTTAATAATGTGTTCTTTTACAATATCTTCAGCATCAGAAGGTTTTACCTCCGTGTAAAAAGTATTATCGGGGACAATTTTAATTATCGGCCCTTTTTCGCAAAAACCAAAGCAGCCGGTAAGCACTACCTGAACTTCGTCTTCCAAATCAAATTCATTAATAAAATGATTTAGCTTATCCCTTATTTCGTTGCTTCCCGATGCTCTGCACCCGGTTCCTCCGCAAATAAGAATATGCATTCTGTAATCGGTCATAATTTATTTATTGAAATTTACTAATCGTCAATGGTTTTAAAGGTAATTGGAATAATCCCGTCAATCAGTTCGCCTTTTTTAATATATGTATCTATTATATCTTCAGCTTTGGTTTTATTTACAAATCCAAAAACCACCGGTTCTTTTCCAGGCAAAATAACTTCAACGGTTGGCTCTGCGTAACAATATCCCATACAACCGGTTTGAGTTACTAATGCGTCAATGGCTTGTCGCTCCAACTCCTCAATAAAATATTTCATGGTTTCCTTAGCACCCGATGCAATTCCACAGGTTGCCATCCCTACTTTTATTTGAACAAATTGAGTAGGATTATTGCTGTTTTCCCTAATTTTAAATTTCGACTGAACTTCGCCCTTAATGCGCTGAAGGTCGGCCAGTGTTTTAATTTTTGTCATAGTCAAATTATTGGTTGTAAATTTTAGTTGACGGTCTCAATATCACTTAAGTTGTTTCTAATCAATTCAATAATTGCATCTTTAATCTCTTTTTGCATTAGCGAAACTTCGCCTAGCATCTCTTTTATTTCTGATGAATGAATTTTAAAATCCCCTTTTTCAGTTTTATGTTGATAAACAAATTCTATATTTTTATTACTTAGCATTGTTAAATAAAAAGTATCCCAAATATCTCCCAGAGGTGGTCTGTCCACATTCGACATTTGAAATTTGGCATTTAATTCTGTCCCTTTCCCCAATTCAGAAATCAAATTAAATGTGCCATTTGCCATTTCTGCTTTTTGTTTTAGAAGGGATAATCCGAGACCAACTTTTCGTGTTTTCCTCGAAGTAAAAAACGGATTGGTTGCCTGCCTCGTTGTATTCTCATCCATTCCTCTGCCATTGTCTTTAATTTTCAGGAAACAAAGGTCATTTTTTTTATCTTCTTCAACACTGATTTCAATCAATGTTGCTTTTGCGCTAATTGAATTCTGCAGAATATCCATAATATGGTCAGACAAGGATTTCATAGAATTTCAACGCATCGATTATATTGCTGATTTAAAGCCATTTTAACTTCAATAAAGCTTATTTCATCCATATTAAAGACGGAGCAAATATCGCCAATTTGTGGCAGAAAATGGGCATCTGAATTGCGAACAAGAGTGATTTCCTTTTGTACAACATAATGTTTTCGAACATGTTTTTCTGAGCTATGTCTCGAAATACCCAATGCATCGAATTTTAGTCCTGGAGGAATAAATCCCAATTGACTATAAATACCGTTGGAGGGACGATCAACATGAGCCAGAATAAAAATTCCGTTTAACTCATAAACCCGCTGTTGAATCTCCTGAATTCCTACTTTTAATGCTGCTGCCAGGTAGTTTGGAATTAACTCCAGAATATTGTCATTTTCATCAACTACCGGTTGATAACCAAAATGACCATCAGGATTTGGGATAATTGAGATGTTGTCATCCAAAAATATTTGAAATTCATCTAACTGGTTTTCATTCTCAAAAAAAGCTAAACAATGCACTTCCTCTTTTGTAGTAACTTCGGCCCCGGTTAAAACAAAAATCCCCTCTTTTTCAGCCAACCGTTTTACCAGTTTTGCATTTTTCGTGGAATTGTGGTCAACAATTCCAATAATTTGTAATCCTGTTTCTTTCGCTCGCTTTATAATATTGGCGGGAGTCATTTCCAAATCGGCACAAGGCGATAACACGGTATGAATATGTAAATCAGCCATGTATTTCTGCATGTTAATCGATTTTTAAACTGCCATATAATTTCCCTGCCATTTCAAAAGTTGCCATTTCTGTTCCCAGCACTGGAATTCCCTCTTCGTTACTGTGAATAATGGTCTCAGCGTCGGGAGCAAATCCTTTAACCAGAATTACCGCAGCCAAATCTTTTAACGATGCAATTGCCAACACATTTTGATGGGTTTGTAAAGTTATCCAAACTTCATTTTCAGCGGCATTTCCCATCACGTCGCTCAGCAAATCGGAAACATAAGCTCCATCAATTTCATTTTCCAAACCTTGTGCACCGGAAAAAACTTTTAATTCGTATTTTTTCACCAAATCAGAAACCTTCATTTCTTCCTCCTTTTTTTGTACAATCCGCTTCAAAACGTTTTTCGCCCCAAACACCCCCCATATTTTTATACACTTTTTTAATGGTAATTTTATTCTCCTTTAAATGCCTTTTTTGAAGAAAAACACAATCGGTCATTTTTGCTTTTCCTTGTACAATGTCTTCTGCCAAAGCATGGCAATTGGGAGCGCCACAACCACCACAGTCAATAGACGGCAATTGACACATGATTTTATCAATTTTTTTTAGTTTTTCCAATGCTTTTGTACGGTTTTCATCCAGTGTAAATATTGGTTTTGGCTGAATTGGCTCAGCTTTTAATTTATTCTGAATCGAATTTATTATTCTAAATTCGCTCTTAATTTCATTTGTTTTGGGGTATTTTTTAGCCCTTTTTTGTAATCGTTCAACCGTTAAAAACCGATTTCCGGTTAAAAGTATTCCTCCGGCACAACCCTGCTCACACGATTTAAATTCCAAAAAATCCATTTCAGGAACTTCACCGTTTTCAAGTCGTTCCAGAAATTTAACAACATTATGAATGCCATCAATTGCCATCGACCTGCTTTTAAATTGTCTTGCTTCGCCTCGCGGCAAACTCCACACAATACCATCACTTGTTAATTCCTCACGAAACCGGGATGTATCCAAATCCTCCTTTTTAGGAATTACTTTCATCATTCGATTGTAGAATTCATTCATGTTAATCAGTCCGTCAACAATCGATTTTTTTTCACCTAAAGGACGTTTTACCGCAGCCATTTTGGCTGAACACGGCGAAACATAGAATATCCCAATTTCATCGCGCGAAATGCCTTCCCGTTTCAATTTATCAATGGCAAAATGCGCAGCCAAATCGTGCGGTGCTTTTAATTGTATAATATTTTCAACCAAGGCTGGATATTTACTTTGAATTAACCGGACTATCGCCGGACAAAAAGAAGAAATAAGTGGTTTGTGTTTTGCTTCAGCTACATTTTTTTTAATCGAATCGATAAGTAATTGGATGGGTTGTTCTACTTCAAAAACATGCGTAAATCCCAAATTTAATATTGCCTGATAAATTTGATTAACAGAATAATCAGTAGAAAACTGCCCAACCATAACCGAAGGAAAAAGTGCCACTCTATATTTAAAATCATTTAATTGATCCAAACTATCCTGTTCCACATAAAAAGCATCAACCGGGCAAGCGCGCAAACAATTACCGCAATCCACACATCGCTCGTCGCGTATGGTCGCCACTCCGTTTTCTATGCGAATGGCTTCGGTAGGACAAGCTTTCATACAATGCGTACAACCAATACATTTATTGCTGTCAACTTTAATGGCATGATATTTTTGCATTGCCTTCATTAATAGTTATTCTTGAAATATAGGGTTGTTCCCTCTCCTACTTCACTCGTAATTTTAAGTTCATCGGTATTCTTTTTAATATTTGGCAATCCCATTCCAGCACCAAATCCCATTTCCCGCACTTTTTTCGTAGCCGTTGAAAAACCTTTCTCCATCGCCTTTTCAATATTTTCTATTCCGGGGCCGGTATCTTTTAAGGTTACACAAATACAATCATCATCAATTAACGCTTTCAAACTTCCACCAAACGAATGAGCAACAACATTTACCTCCGCTTCGTAAATGGCAACAACAATTCGTTTTATACTTTTCGAATCAACATTTAACTGCTTCAACATTTTTTTGATTTTACTGGAAGCTTTTCCAGCCAAAGTAAAGTCACCCTCCTTTATT
>CAYZBC010000259.1:0-7657 GCA_964476535.1 uncultured Maribellus sp. | reverse complement strand
GGAATGAGGGCTATTTATTAAAAGTCTTAAATATAAAAGTATGAGTTTGCCCTGGCATGAAATATTTCCAGAGGGTGCAAGTCCTTTAACTACATCAGAACCTTCTGTTGTAAAATTTAATAAGGTAAATAAAATGGAAATAAATAATAATTTAGAACTGGCTTTTCTTTTAAATAAAGATTTAGTCATAAGGCTTAGCTAATGTGGTTGGACCAAATTTAATCAACTTTGTGTTTAATTGTATTTCTTTTTCGTATAAAAAATATTTTGATGTTTTTTAGAAATTGTAAAACACGTTGACGATTGTAAATTGCCTGTTATCCTTATTCATGGAATAGGGATAAATTGTTCTACTTAATTTTTTAATGGAGCTGAAAGAACAGATTTGGGAAAGTGGATATGCAATAAAAAGTTGGACGATAAAAAAAGCGAAACAGCCATATACCGAAGCTCCAAACAGGCTGTTTTAAGCTGTGGTGGTAATAAATCCTTTCCGAAACCAGGAACGACTGAAAAAGGCGTGTTCTGCCGGGCAACAGAAGAGGATTAAGTGTGGTGGGTAACATCCCGGATAAAACACAGTAGCATTGCAATATTTAAATTTAATATAAACGATGGTTCAATTTGATTTGCATAATAAAAAATGTAATTTTAAAACCAATTAACCTGGTGACTCATTCGGAAAGATTCCGTGAAGTAGAACAGCCACCCTCTTAATCTTTGTAATTAATCAACGTATTCGGACGAACATAAATGCTTGCAAATAAATATGAATTATAGTGTTTTAGCAAATTGAAAAGCATAAGAGCGATAAATATTCAATAAAGTATACACCAACTGTAAGACTGTCTAAAAAGTAGGATAACTTATTATAAAATATTTGGCGGAATCTTTGAATAATTGCAAATATTCAATTCTCGGAGACATAAAAACAGTTTTTAGACTGACTGCTGTTACCTGCAAAAAGAAAGAAATTAAAGTGGTGGTATTATTATAGTAGATAACGCAAATTACAATGAAAACATTAGGAAGAGATGAAATTTCAAACAGCCAGCTTTATTAATATCTTTTTACACTCTTGTTTTTAAAGATAAATTAATGGAAATAAAACCATCTAAAATAGATAAGGATTTTGTTGCTGATGTATTCACTGAATACGAGGAGGATTATATGAAAGAATCTATTGAAAATGAGTCTTTATTTAAAGTGGATGAAATAAAAGACAGCGATGGAAATCTTACAATAAAGAAAATCGGAACGGAATTTAATAGAAAAGGAGAACACAACACAGCCAATAAAAAAAGAGAATCATGATGATACAATTAGAGAAAAGATATTTGAGTACTTTAGATACAGGAAGTGGAGGTTTTTTACGGTATTAGTTGTTCTAATAATTTCGATAATAACGCTACAGCTAAATTAACAAGTACTTTTTGCTCCAAAATCTGATTTTCTTTCTATTCACCATTTTTTCTTTCTACTCACAGAGAACTGCACGTGTCAGACAGGACAAAGTTATCGATCACCGGTAAAATGGGGAGTACTTTTTAAATGCTCAAAAAGTACAGTTTATCGATTTTTTAACCAATTAGAAAACGACGACATGATCTGCACTGAAATAGTTGGGAACGGAAACCGAAGGGAACACCTGTTAACAGTGATGAAATAGGAAGAATATCAAGGAAGTGCTACCGGAAACTTTATCGGGAGTTACCCTTAATAAGAAGGTTAAGAATAATAAAGAAGGAAAAGAAAAAGAGAGGGCGCTTTTTTTCAAAAATGAATTGTTGGCTTTATGAGTAGAAAAACAAATGGCAAATGAATAGTTGTAGGATCGCAGTAAAAAAAGGCGTGTTCTGCCGGGCAACAGAATAGGATTAAGTATGGTGGGTAACAACCCGGATAAAACACAGTAGCTTCGCCCTATTTAAATTTAAACAATGGTTCAGTTTGATTTACCTGTTAAAAAATGTAATTTTAAAACCAATTAACCTGGTGACTCATTCGGGAAGAATCCATGACGTTGCGCAGCCACCCCTTTAATTTAAGATAAACATAGTAAAAAACTGAGGTTGTATTACTTCCCGTATAGAGGGAATAACGAACCCTTTTGTTATGTATAACAAAACAACAGGAACAAAGCTTACGTTGCAAACCGTTATACAAGAATTATTAGGTGATGAGGATGTGAAAAACACTAAGATTTACACGCATATATTGAATTTGGAAATTAAACAGGTAATTAATCCGATTGACGAAATATAAGAATAGCACCTAAAAGGAGTTGAAAAGCTCCGTATGTTGGGAATAAAGACACCTTTTTCCCGCTATACCAGCAAAAACAACAGGAATAAAGGTGTCGTTAGCACAACTTTGGCGGCAAGCTTAAGAACAGAAACATAACATAAAATAATATGGCAAAACTAATTTCTATTTCAGAATTATTCGACAAACGGATACTTAGAGTCCCTGACTTTCAAAGAGGATTCTCATGGGATGAGAGACAATTAGAAGACTTTTGGGATGACCTTGAAAAAGTCGCTTCTGATAAAATCCATTACACAGGACTTTTAACAATTGAGAAGGTTCAAATCGTTGCAAACAATATTGCAAAGTGGAATGACACTTTATTCTTAGTAAAACAGGAAAAAGGTAATTATACTCCTTTCTATATTGTAGATGGACAACAGCGAATCACAACAGCAATCATTCTTATTTCGTCAATACTTGAAAGATTTCATGAAGAAGAAACCATTTCTGGTCAAAACAAAAAAGATATTTTTCAGCATTTTATAAAAATCGAAAATAAAAACGGAAAGACATTTTTATTTGGTTATGAAAAGGATGATCCAAGTTATGAATTTTTGAAAGCAAAAATATTCAAAGAAAACGCTGACAACACTTTAAATGAACCAGAAACACTTTACACTAAGAATTTAGAAAAAGCTAAGTTGTTATTTGATAGTAAAGTAAAAGACATTTCAAAACCTATATTGGAAAACCTTTTTAAAAAACTAACTCAGAACATCAAATTTAATCTCTACGAAGTTGATGAAGATTTAGATGTTTATGTGATGTTTGAAACAATGAATAATAGAGGAAAGCCACTTTCAAAACTAGAACTACTTAAAAATAGATTGATTTATCTCTCTACAATTCTTGTAAACCCCGAAGAAGAAAGAAGTGAACTCCGTGAGAAAATTAATAATAGTTGGAAAACAATATATCTATACTTAGGGAAGAATAAGGAGCAACCACTTAATGATGATGACTTTTTGAAAAATCATACATATATATATTTCAGAAATAGCTTTTTCGCTGAAAGAGGCGACAATTATTCCAAATATTTATTGGATGATTATTTCACTACAAAAAAAATTATCGACAGAGGCATTAGATTAACAGACATTGAAAACTATGTTACAAGTATTCAAAAAAGTGTACAAAAATGGTTTGAAATCAAATTTCCTTTTCATTCTTCATCAACACTTGATAACAGATTAAAGGAATGGGTTGATAAAATAAATCGGTTAGATTATCCTCCGTTTATTCCAAACATTATGGCTGTATTACTTAGCAGTCCTACAACTGAGGATTTGTTGAAATTACTTAAAGCCATGGACAGATATGTCTTTTTGGTTTTTAAAATTTACCAAAGCCGTAAACACATGGGACGAAACTATTTTTACGGGCTAGCACATGATGTTTATAACAAAAAAACTGACATATATGACTTAAGAGGGATTATTGGAAGAAGAACCGAAGAAGATACAAAGGAGTATGATTTAAAATTGTTTAGTAAATATCTAAATGAAATTCTATTAAATGTAACAGATAAAAAAGGTTACTACGCCTGGAACGGGATACATTATTTTTTATACGAATATGAGTTATTCTTACAGGGAAAAGAAGAACAAAAAATAATCTATGAAAAGATAAAAAGAGATTCCGTCGAACATATCTATCCACAAAAGCCAACAGCTGATTGCTGGGTGAAACCTTTTGAAAAATTCAGAAATGAACGGAAAGTCAAGTTGAAAAATTCTTTAGGAAATCTATTGCTTCTTTCAATTAAAAAAAATGCTCAACTTCAAAACAATTGCTTCGATTACAAAAAACGACATAAAGCTACCGGCAGGGTCGATGAATTTAAGGGATACTTCAATGGTTCGCATAGTGAAATTGCTGTAAACGTATATTCGGAATGGACAAGCAAAGAAATTTTAGAACGAGGAATAAAAATGCTTGACTTTTTAGAGAAGCGATGGGAAGTAAATCTTGGCAACTTTGACCAAAAGAAAAAATTATTATTTCTTGACTTTTTACACATTCAAGAACACGAGTTGACAATTAACAATTAATGCAATATTACGGAGTGACTTAAAGCCAGCCGCCAACAAAATGTAAATGCGGGTTTCAGCGGGTTATTAAACCACAGTTCTTCGTTGCAACACCGCCAATTCGTCTTCAACAATTGACGGAAAATTTGAAACGAGCTAAGCATAATTAGATATACAAATGAAAGTTAATAAGCGAGTTCTATCGAATGCCTTTAAAAATTAACAATACTAATGAGATAAAATATTGAATATACGAATTGGCTCCATGCGTATTTGAAAGTTTCCAACTTTTAATCCCGTACTCCACTTCATAAACCGTTATTGCGACAATTTAAAAAAAATCAAAAACATTTGTAATATGGAAGTATTTGGAATGACAATAAATGAAATCCTAATTGTATCAGCAATAATATTAATACTTATTGATATACTTTTCGCATCTGACTTTCCAACACATTTAGCATATATTTTATTGACTTTTACATTTGCTAAAGAAATTGATATGCCAATGCTTTATCAAATATTATTTGGTGTCATTATTTGGTTTGCTCTTGTAGTTTTTCACTACACAATTTGGAGGAAAGTAATAGAAAAGATAAATGACAAATTTATTGCACCGAGAAAACATACAGGAGGGATTGATGGATTGATAGGGAAAAATGGTCTGATTAAAGAAGTGGAAGGAGAAAAATTCATTTTGGTAAATGATGAATTACATCAATTTGAAACAGACAAAGAAATTGTTGTTGGTAAGAAATACAAAATTTTAAATACAAAATCAAACAAATTATTAATCTAAAAATGTAAAACTATGTCCTTAATTTACACAGTTCCGCAGAACCATGTAGTTCTTATTAAAAGATTTGGTAAACATTCAAGAGTTCAAAAAGATGGACTTCGATTTAAATTACCAATAATTGAAAATATAAAATATGTACCTGAATGGGATGGAACAGCTAACAAAAGAGGCTATTTTATTGAATTATCCGAACAACAAACAGATACACCGCCAAGACAATGCCAAACACTTGACAATGTGACAATTGATGCAAACGCTTCAGTTTATTGGCGAATTACAGACCCAGTTAAGGCAGTTTATGACATAGATATTTTGCCAAAATCAATTGCTGACGTAGCTCTCAATGCTTTAAGAGCAAATATTGGTAAACTTAAACTTGACCAAGTTTTATCAGAACGGCAGAATCTAAATACAAAGATTGCGGCTCAATTAGCGGAAACTGCTTCAAAATGGGGAATTGCATTCACAAGAGTAGAAATTCAGGAAATTAACTATTCAAGTGAAACAGCAGAATCTATGATGCAAGAAATGACAGCGGAACGAAAAAAACGTGCATTGATGGCAGAAGCAGAAGGTGAAGCATCAGCTGAAGTCACAAGAGCAAATGCAGAAGCAAGTGCAACACTTATCAGAGCTAAAGCACAAGCGGAAGCAATAAAATTAATAGCGGATGCAGAAAGTGTTTATATTTCAAAATTAGAAGAAAATACAAGTCCAGAAATCGCAGGGCAAATAATTATGTCCCAAAAATATATTGACGGAATGAAAACAATATCGAGCAATCCTGGGGACAAGGTGTTTCTACCAAATAGTTTTCAAGGAATGTTTGAAATATCAACGAATAAGAAATAAGAAAATCGTTGCATAACAAAGTACCATGTTTAATGCGGATTTCAGCGGGTTTCGAGCTGCGGCTCGTTGTTGCAACACCGCCAATTCGTCTTTGACGATTGGCATAAAAAAGGAAATATGAATAAACGAATTGGCTCCGTGCTAGGTTGAAAGTTTTGTATTTTTAATCCCGCACTCCACTTCATAAACCGTTGTTTACAAGCAAGCTCCGTCAAAAGTTGACATGTAAAAAATGAGGAAATAATTAAACGTTAGTATAGTATATTTTGAAAAACATTGATTAGAAAAACGGAGATTTGGAATGGAAATATCAAAGCATGAAACAGTATGGTTGGAAAGTGATGGAGCAAAAATGCTTATAGATATAGGTATAAAACAAGGATACAATATAATTGACTATGGTTGCGGAGAAGGACGATATACCATTCCTTTATCTCAAATTGTAGGCGAAAAAGGCTGTGTTTATTCTGTGGAACGAGATGAAAATGCCATTTCAGTTGTACAAGAAAAACTTCCTCTGTTCTCTAATCCCGATGTTGTAAAATTTATAAAAAACGACAATTTGGAAACATCAGATATACTATCTGAAAAAAGTATTGATGCAATTTTTGCTTTCGATGTTTTACAATATGTGCAAGATTGGAATATGCTGTTCCGCTATTTTTATACTGTATTAAAACCAACAGGAATTGTTGGTATCTATCCTGCTGCAATCCCCCATCCTGGAGATGTTGACATAAAATTGGTTATATCAAAAATGGAGAAAATTGGATTTCGATATGTAAAATCGAATAAATTTCGGATGATGCATAATGTAGATATGGTTGATGATGTTGTGTATAGTTTCTGTTTATAATAATAGTGTAAAATCATAATGCCAGCACACACACCGTATATAGTACATTTAGCAGGAGCTGCGTGAGTTTTGCTTTACCAAAAGCAACAAAGTTTTGTAGTAAATTGAAAAGATGATAAATATAAATCGCCAAACGCCCCATACACAATTTCGTTACCAGTAATGCAAAACACGATAAATGACAGATACTTTATTCGTTAAAAACAAAGCTATTCTAGATGAAATTATTAATTATTCGAATCGGAATAATTGGGAGATTTTCAAGAGATATTTAAATGAATTGCAGACCAATTTTTGATTTCTAATTTGAAAGTGAGATATGTACAGCGGTATATATTATATTTGAAGTAAAATAAATCTATAATAAAAAATATGGAAGGACTGCTTAATGAAATAAGGTTAATTGAAGATGAATTTAAAAAGTTAGTTAGTAAGCTAACTAGAGAAAAAGTTTTAGAAGAGGGAAAATGTTTCTCTAAGAATATTTATTTAGAGCATCAGACTTTGTCAATACAGTTTTATCCAGCACAAGCTTATTTATATTGTTTTTTGGTTAATGGTGACATTAAGGACAGATTAACTTTAGTAGAGTTTCTTCACAAAAATATTTTATTAGAAAAGAGATATGGATTTGATCTTAAAAGGAAAACATGGTCTGAAGTTTCTGGACAACTAGAGAATTTGTACCAATATAGCACGAGTAAAGAAATAGCAGAATATTTGTATTCTTTTGTGAAGTAGTGAAGTAGATTTAACTAAAGGCCAGGCTATAATAAAGTGTCATATGTATGCGGGTTTCAGCGGGTAATT
>CAYZBC010000258.1:0-7659 GCA_964476535.1 uncultured Maribellus sp. | reverse complement strand
GTGCTTAGTATTTATTATTTCTTCTTTGTTTTTTTACACTCTTTATCATTTTTCCAAAATCTTTATCCTTCTTCTTCCTTTCTTTGGCGTCTAACTCAAAATGCATTTTTTCTTTCTCCATCTTCATGAAATTTGTGTATGAATCAGAATCTAGTTCTTCATTTTCAATCGCATCCAATACCGCGCATCCCATTTCATTTGTATGCGTGCAATCACTGTATTTGCAATTTTGAGCAAGATTCAATATTTCATCAAATGTCATTTCAAGACCATCAGAAATATTAGTAATACCAACTTCTCTCATTCCCGGATTGTCAATTAATATTCCATTTTCCAAAACAATTAATTCCCGATGGCTTGTAACATGTTTACCTCGTTCTATGCTCTTGCTTATTTCTGCTGTTTCCATCAAATTGATTCCAGTCAAAGTATTAATAAGTGTAGACTTTCCAACACCCGAAGAACCTAATAAGCAATACGTGCTACCTTTAATTAATTCAGATTTTAGCCTGTCAATTCCCAATTGAGATTGGTTACTTATCGCAAATAGAGAAACGTTTTTAATTCTCTCTCGTACTTGACTCATTAACTCTTTTAAGTTCTGTTTCTCAATTAAATCTACTTTGCTTAAAACAATAATAGGTTCAATTTTAGAATCGTTGCAAATAGTCAGGTAACGTTCTAAACGATTGATATTGAAATCTCTGTTTACTGATTGAATAATAAGTCCAAAATCAATATTAGTGGCAATTATTTGAGTTTGTCCCAATTTGCCAACAGCCTTTCTTTCTACAATTGACTTTCTGGGAAATACAGCGTGAATTAGAGCTTTGTTTTCATCATATTCCGATATTGATACCCAGTCACCAACAGCGGGTAATTCATTTCTATTCGTGGCCGTAAATCTTAAATTTCCTATGAGTTCAGCATCGAATTCGCCAGCTTCAGTTTTGACAGTATATCGGTCTTTATGCTCCGAAATGACTCTTCCAATTTCAAAAGAATCAAGATTGTGTTCTTTCCGGTAATCTCCTAATTCTGTATTGTATCCTAAATTTTCAAGTGTCATTTCTATTCATTTAGATTAAGCACAACGGCAGTTTGTTTAAAACCCACTTCTAAATGCCCGACATTTCAATATTTGTTTAAAAATACAAATTATAGTCTGAATAAAATACTTTTACAAAAGACTTTTTTAGACAGTCTGATTAACCTAAGAAATTGAGCTTTTGAGATAATTGTAATTAGTGAAAAGATACTCAGGAAAAATAGGATTCGTTTCATCGAGTGTGATTAAGATTGTTGAAAACTAAAAAGTTTAATTTAATAAAAAACCTTGAAGATTGTACAAATCTTCAAGGTTTAATTGAGTTTCAGTTTGCAGTTCACCGGATGACGTAAAGTCGCCGAGTGAAAGCTTGAACGGTTAAAAATCAGTAAAATCCCATTTTCCACGGTAAGGGCGCGAAAGCATCATGTTTGCCCAGTCGTCGCCAACAAATTTTTCCTCTTCAGGATTCCAAAGTAGCGGACGTTGAACTTCGTAAGCAATGTTTGCAATATTACAAACTGCTGCTGTGCTATGTCCAACTGTAACATCAGAAATTGGTTTGCTGCGCTTTTTCATTGCATCTACCCAGTCTTGATAATGGTTGTCGGAGAAATAAACTCGTTTGTCGGTTTCTTTCAATTCTGTTTTTGCTAATTTTTCGTCAGGGAAAGTACGCAAGAAACTACGGCTAACTTCAATTTTTCCTTCAGTTCCAATAAACTGAACACCATTTCCATCCTTTTCACCACCCCAAAGTTTATGATTTACACGAGTGCCATTGTCATAAATCATTGTTAATCCATGAGTTTGTGCTGGTTTGGTTGGAGGTAAAAGTTGGACTGGAGCCGATCCATCTTTGTCCATAGCCCATTGTGCGATGTCGAACATGTGCGCACCCCAGTCGGTAATTAAACCTCCACCAAAGTCGCGGTAACCACGCCACCAACCCCAAGGGTCTTTGTGTGCATCGGTTGGGCATAGAACTTTATTGTATCCACGGTATAGAGAAGGCCCAATCCATTCGTTCCAATCCAAACCTTCAGGAACTTCCTGAGTAGGAAGATCGCATTGTTTTATGGGTTCACCAACGCTAACGTTAATTTCTTTTATATCGCCAATGTAACCGTTACGTACCAATTCTACTGCATGACGGAAGTCGCGCCAGGAACGTTGCATATTTCCGGTTTGGAAAACGCGATCGTATTTGCGGGTGACATTTACCATTGCACGGCCTTCGGCAACGGTTAATGCCATCGGTTTTTCGCAATAAATGTCTTTGCCGGCTTTTGCGGCGTCAACCACAATTTGAGCATGCCAATGGTCGGGTGTAGCAATTACAACCGCATCAATGTCGCTTCTTTCCAATAATTCTCGGTAGTAATGGTATCCTTGAACTTTTGCGTCAATGTTTTTATCTGAATTATTCTTGTTGGCGGTTTCAATAAAAGTTTTCAGTTTACTTTCGAAAACATCGCAGGCTGCAACGGCAACTGTTTCTTTGCAAGCACCAATACTATTTAGCAGGGTGTAAATTTGTTTTCCGTTACCGATGTAACCTAAATTTATACGATCGTTGGCAGCAACAAAACCGTTTCCACCCAAAACATGGCGTGGAATTACTGTAACAGCAGCAGCTCCGACAGCGGTTTTTCCAATAAAATTTCTTCTGTTCATTTTACTCATTTTTGAAATAGGTTTTTTATTGATTTATAATTATTAATTCTTCAAATTTTACATTTAAAAAATAGATTCTAAAAGTAATAATTCTTTAAACAGTGAACATCAAACTTTTAACTTTAATGTGATTACTCTACATTCATTGCACACCTGAAACCGGTGTTGAAAAGTGATGTCTCATGTGAATTCATGGAACGTCCACTTACCGAGTAACTATCTTCGCCATATTGGTCGAAAAAGAAGGAGCCGCTTCGGATAATTTTAACATTGGGGTCTTCACGAATGGATTCTTTACTTCCTGGATAAGCTTTGTAATTGTCGGCACACCATTGCCAAACGTTTCCGCCCATATCTGTTAATCCGGCTTCGTTTTCTCCAAAAGTTCCAACCGGACAGGTAAACAAATAGCCATCTTTTATTTCAGGTGCAGCCATTTCGCCTTGCCAGGTATTGGCAAAATATTTTCCAGCAACAGAAACTTCATTCCCCCAACTAAATTTGTTACCTGAATTTTTGCCACTACGGGCGGCAAATTCCCACTCGGCTTCGGTAGGTAATCGTTTGCCTGCCCAACTGGAGTATTGTACTGCATCGTTCCAGCTTACATGAGTCACAGGATGATTGTCTTCCGCATCGGGTCCGGTATTCCCGAAGGGTTTGCGCCAAAAGGCTCCGGGCAGCAATTCCCAGTTTTGAGTCTCCATATTAAAAACCCCTGAATCGCCATATTTTTCGGCTTCGGTTTTGTATTTGGTAGTTTCAACAAAAATGCGAAACTGAGCAACTGTAACTGGTGATTTATCAATTTTAAAAGAACGGACTGTTACTTTATGAACGGGGCGCTCCTGTGGCAATCCACTTTCTGAACCCATTAAAAAAGTGCCTCCTTCAAAAAGTATCATTTCATTGTTGGGAATAAGTGACGACTTATTTTGGATTTGTTCACTTTCAACCTGCGGATTTGCAATAGTTTTATCGATGGATTTAATTTGTTTTGATTCTGAGTTGTCCTTCCTTGTCTGTTTGCCAGTACATGAAGTCATCAGGATTATAATGAACAGAAAAAATAATTTTCTCATAATAATTTTATTGAAGCGTAAATTTGGTTGTTTTTATTTTCTATTCAAAATGTTTTTGCGGAGTTAATTAAAAGCTGCAAAGTATTTTTGTTTTATGACTATCATTTCGCTATTATTGTTTGAATAATTCGGAAGACGGTTTTCGTTCAGCCGCAAGTGCTCAAAATTTTAATAAATTGATTGATAAGAATTGGGGATCGTATTAATTTGTTGGTCGTGTTGCATGTCAATTTACGGATTCTGCATCATCATAAAGTGACGGATTTTGAAGAAAGTTTAAAATGATAGATAAAATACAATATGCAAAAATGAAAAAAAATTACAACTGGGCAATTTTAGGTTGTGGCCACATTGCCGGAAAATTTAGTGACGATTTGAAATTATTGCCCAACGCAAAATTATATGCTGCCGCTTCACGAGATTTAAACAAAGCACAAGAATTTGCCGCTGAAAAGGGATTTGAAGTTGCCTATGGAAGTTACGAAGAGATGGTTAACGACCCGAAAGTTGATGTGGTTTACATTGCAACACCTCATGTTTTTCATCACGAACATACCTTACTTTGTTTGAACCATAAAAAAGCAGTTTTATGTGAAAAAGCTTTTGCTATGAACAAAAATGAAGCGGAAGAAATGGTGGCGTGTGCCAAAGAAAATAAAACGTTTTTAATGGAAGCTTTTTGGACAATGTTTCAACCCAGTTTTAATAAAGCAATAGAGATTCTGAAATTAGGTGAATTGGGAAAAATTAAAATGGTTCGTTCCGATTTTGCTTTTAATGCTCCCTTTCTGGAAGACAAACGTTTGTACAATTCAAAGTTGGGTGGATGCTCGTTGCTCGATATTGGTATTTATCCGGTGTTTGCGGCACTCACTTCGTTGGGAATACCCGAGGCCATAAAAACTTTTGTCGATTTTAGTAAAACCGGTACGGAAGAAAGTATTAGTATGATTTTTAAATACAAAGATGGTGAAATGGCAAACCTTGTTTCCAGCTTTTCGTCGTACTCGCCAACACAAACGGAGTACTGGTGCGAAAAAGGATATTTAGTGTTAAATCCGAAATGGCATGCAGCAACCAATATTACGCTTTGGAAAAATGGAGAGGATGTTCAAACTTTAAAGCCTGAACGTAGTGCAGGAACGGGATATCAGTACGAAGCGGCTCATGTAATGGAATGTTTGGATGCCGGAAAAATTGAAAGCAATAAAATGAGTTGGCAAATGAGCCTTGATATGCTGGAAATTATGGATAGGGTGAGGATTGATGGTGGAATATTTTTCCCGGAACATGATAAGGAATTATTTTTTTAGATAAACGAAGAGGCATTGGCAAAAAAATGGGAATCGGTTTTGGGGCGTTGACGAAAATTTGAACCCTTTTGATGTGGATAAAATAAATCTTTGGAAAGTATCGTATCACTATATACGAATGTGTTTGGAAATGATTCGAAGAATTATTTCGTTCTGAAAAAATAAGTATTGTAGGCTCATAATGTAAAAATCTACACACACGCTAGCCTTTTCTATTTATCTCTTCCAATAATTATTTAACTTGAATTAATATTCTTTTTCCAGCAAGCTTAATTATCCTTTCATTTTCAAATTCTTTAATAAATAACAGTGTTTTCTACTGAAATGGAGGAAAAATAGGCAATGTTTTGTCGGGTTAAATATTCAAAAACATTTTCGTCTTTAAACTAATCTGCCGATAAGAAGGTCGATTAAAACTTGCCTGATGTAATCTTTGGAACTTATTTATTGTTTAATTACTTTGAGAATTATTGGTTTGTTATTTCTCTTGTCTAGCAATTTCATTATATAAGTCCCCGGTTTATAGTGTGTAAAATCGATTTTAATTTGAGATGTTGAAATCATATCTTTTCGGTTTAACAACTGTCCATTTAAATTATACACCGATAAATTGATGCGTTGATAGAATTTATCGAGACTGATTGTAACACTGTTATTTGTTGGGTTGGGATAGAATTCAATTTTGTTTTGCAAATTATTCGTAACAACATTTACCGAAGTTTCAACAAAAAGGTTTTCAGGGTTGGCGAATCCGTAACCAATGTTTGGGTTCCAATAACCCAAATCCCAATTACCTGCTGATGGTTCAGTAAAAGTGGGGCTGCCACCTATCCAACCATAGAATTCTTCGTCGCCTGCATCTAACCTACGATAATATCTGATTTCAAAATGAAGGTGTGGTCCACCAACAGTTCCTGCATATAAATGCCTCGAGACAATCTCACCTTGTTTTACAAATTTTCCATCGAGTAGCAGATTGTCAGTTGAATCTAGGTCTAAGTCAACATGTGCATATAAGGTTGCCATTTTCCCAATTACAGTTCCAGTAGAGTCTTTAATGTCTTTTGAAATGGATAAATAATGACGGTATTTCTCAGCATCGCGATAAGTTTTTACATATCCGTCGTAGGCAGCAAATAAATTCACCAGAGTTTCACGATTTCCAACGTGCATATCAATTGCGGGATGATATTGCACAGGAGTATCTATTCCCAGTTCGTCTCCAAAATCTCTTTTTACCGTAAACTGGGGTGAATCGCCATTCGAATCTTTTAGAGGATGACGAAATGACTCTGATCGTGCAAAGTGAACCAACGTATTAACCTCATTTCTAAAAAGGCTGCCATCTTCCGAAAGGTAATATTCGGGTGTAAGCATATCTTCGTACTCACTTTCTTCGTTGTTTGGATAAGTCATTTGAGAATATGCATTCCCAATAAAAAGCAAAATTTCTAAAATAATTAATGATGTTTTTTTCATTTTTGATTGATTGTGAATTTACAGCGATTCGACTAATAATTTTGTTAAAAGTTTATTGAAATATTTGTTTAATATTTTTTCTTTATAAATCTATTTGTCTATCCTTATTTTATGCCCCAAAACAACCAGAAAATTGAAATTCTTCGGACAAAAATAGGAGTCTGTTTTTTCAATTTATAACAAAATTATTTTTATTCTTAAAACACATGATCTTTTTTGTTTGAGGATTTCTTTTTTTTATTATATTCGCGGCATTGTAAAAAACGAGTTTAACCGCTTAAAAAATAACAAATGTATTGGACTCTAGAACTGGCATCGAAATTAGAAGATGCACCATGGCCGGCGACAAAAGATGAATTAATTGATTTTGGAATTCGTTCGGGCGCACCTTTAGAGGTAATTGAAAATCTTCAGGAAATTGAAGACGAAGGGGAGATGTACGAAAGTATTGAAGATATTTGGCCTGATTATCCGAGTAAGGACGACTTCTTTTTTAACGAAGACGAGTATTAATAAGAGTAAAATTTATTATAAAAAAGCATCTGTCTTGCTGACGGATGCTTTTTTTGTGGTGTCGATCCTGAGCATGTGTTATAGCCTTTTCTGGTTATTTGCAGTTACATTAGTTTTAAAAATACTCTCTTATTAATGTATCGAATTCTTCTTTATTAATAGGTTTCGATATATAATTATTGCACCCAGAGGCTAGTGTTTTTTCTCTATCACCAGATAAACCATAAGCAGTTTGTGCAATAATTATTACGTCTTTGTTGAATTTCCGAATTTGACGGGTTGCTTCATAACCATTTAAATCGGGCATTTGAATATCCATTAATATCAAGTCAATATCCGGATTATTTTGACATGCTTCTATGGATTCTCTTCCTGTTTTGGCATAGATAATTTCTTCTGCAAATTTATTAGCAATAATGGACATTAATTGGCTAGATGTTTCATCGTCCTCTACAATTAATATTTTTAAGTTTAGTGTAAGTGAATTATCATCTCCATCTATGTTTTTAGTATCAATTTCGTTTTCAAATATTTTATTATAGGGAAT
>CAYZBC010000257.1:0-7710 GCA_964476535.1 uncultured Maribellus sp. | reverse complement strand
TTTGAATGTTTATAGAAAAAATTAAAAAGTTGTAATTTCTTCATCATTCCTTTTGGCCTAAATTTCTATTTGGTATATCAGATAATTCAATAAGCAATTTACCTCCATTGCATATCTCATTTTGATTTAAAAACAATCGGTTAATTTTGGTGCCATTTAAATTTATATCTTTTATATAGAAACTTTCATCACTAAAATTTTTGGTTATTATTTCGAAAGTTTTCCCATTTCCAACATGTATTACAACCTTATCGAATATAGGAGATGTTAACTGAAAAACAGGTTTGCCTACTTCAACAGGATAGAGTCCTAATGAGCTTAATACATACCAGCCCGACATGGTGCCTTCGTCATCGTCCATTTCGGGAATATAGCCTGCAGGTTCCGGTTTATATATGCGACCATAGTAAGGTTTGTCCCATTTGCCATGCGTTCCATAATACTGAAACATATCTTTGGTTAAAATTTTATTTACCCACTTTTGGGTTAACCATGGTTTTGTTCCATAATTAAACATAAAAGGGACATGAATATCGGGTTGATTACCATGATTGTATAAATGGTTTTCGAAAAAATATTCCAGTTGATTGGTATAATTCTCTTTGGTACCAAAAAGATTAATCAGACCTTCAATATCAAACTGCACGTGCCAGCGATATTGCCAAATGGTACCTTCGTATAAACCTTTTGCATGCATTATATCCGACTCTTCGTCAATGATTGAAAAAACGCTTTCCCATATCTTTTTATATTCCATGGCTTTCGCACTAAATAATAATTGATCTTCAGGTTTATTAAGTCGTCGGGCAAATTCTGATAAAGCCCAGTAATCGTAAGATTTCTCCAGCTTTGTATCTGGTGTATCTTCTGCAATATTATTTATCTCAGCACACATACTGTAATATGCCGATTCGGCATTAAAATCATTTATTCCCCTTTGGTAGAAATCAAGTAGAGTGACAATGGAATGTTCAGTTCTCACAGTAGGTACCGGCTCGTGGTATCCACTCCAAAAAGGTTTTCCATATTCATACAAATCAACCAGTGAATGACATATATCCGACGAAACCTCAGGAAGAATTAAGGAATACAAGCTGAATTTATTTCTGAAATTATCCCACATTGACCATGAATCGTAATGGATATAGTTTTGAGAGTCGTACAATTGTCCGTTAGTGGCTTTAAACACTTTGTTTCTGTTTTCTGACCGAACAGGATTGAGGAGCGTGTGATAGAGGTGGGTATAAAATAATGTTTCGTATTCATCCTTCCCTTCAACTTCTATGCGAGATAAAACATCAATCCATTTTTCCTGACCTTGTTTAAGAACTTCATCAAATTTTAACTCTTTGGCAGTATGTAACCATTCTTGTTTTGCATCCTCCTGACTGCTGGCAGATGCTGTTACGGTGAAATCAACTACCTCATCTTTTTCGGTTTTGAAATAAAAAATAATATTTCCTAAGGAATCAATGGTTTGAAGCGGTTTTTTACTACATCTCACATAAAAGTGCGTTTCGTACCGGCCAACATTACAAACATTCATTGCCGATACACTAACCGTAAATTCTTGCTGGTTAATCATCGTTTTTGAAACATTGAGAAATTTAGCAAATGAACTTTCCAGGTTAAAGCTAAGAAAGGCACTATCCGAAGCAGGAAAAGTATATCGATGAAATGCTGTATTGTTGGTTGCCGTTAGTTCCACCTTTATGTTGTTGTTAAATACGGTTGAATAATAGGCTGGTGAAGCTTTTTCTTTGGATTTATCGAAGCTATACGATTTTTTTGAATGTAGCCCAATACCCGGCAGTACGCGAAGGTTTCCGCCTGCACCATTACAACCTGTACCTCCTATCCGATTATGTGAAAAACCTTTTGTTTGTGTGGCGCTATAATTGTATCCACTATGATTGCCGGGATCTGTATCGGGCCCTACCTTTATTATTCCCCAGGGTACTGTTGCCGACGGATCTAGCTGTCCGTTGTCGCCTTCAGTACAAATAAACAGGTCAACTTTGTTGAGCACATTTTGTGCAACGATGTTATTAAAAAATAAAAAAAATCCAATTAAATAAAATACTTTTTTAATCATAACTATTCTAATTTTACTTAATTTCTATTAAGGTATTATGAATTATAACGATACACTATTCGAAACACTTCCCTTTTGCAACAACGAAGTGCTGCTTTGTTTATAAGGCAAGGGGTTACAATCGTGCACTAGCCGGGGCGGTAGACTCAACTGGCACCAGGAAGTGCTATTTTTTCAGGTACTTATTTATGAGCAGCAGTAATTCTTCTTTTTTAATTGGTTTCGAAATAAAATCGTTGCACCCACATTTTAAGGCCATGTCTTTTTCCGATGTTGTGGAGTAAGCCGTTTGTGCAATTATTGGTAATTCGGGTTTTACTGCTTTTATTTTTTCGGTAGCTATATACCCATTCATTACCGGCATTTTAATATCCATGAGCACAACATCTAATTCGTCATCATTTAAACATTTATTTACGGCCTCTTCTCCGTTCGCAGCATGTTGTAGTTTTACTTTATAGTCGTCTAAATGCTCTAAAATAGCTTCCAAATACAAGTAATTTACTTCTTCATCTTCTGCTATTAAGATATGGATAACATCACTTGCCTTTTTTTCTGGATCATTGTCGGCAGTTTTATTGTTATTCCCTGCTTTTGGAGTATTATAAGGAACTTCAACAAAGAAAGCAGAGCCCTTGTTTTTTTCTGATTCAACGGTTAATTTTCCACCAAGTAACTCGGCATTTTCTTTGGCAATTGATAATCCAAGTCCAAGACCCCCAAAGGTTTGAGCCGTTTTAGAATTTTCCTGCGAGAAACGTTCAAATATTCTGGCTTGTTTATCAGCAAGGATACCCACTCCGGTATCCTTCACATAAAAAACGATATTTGGAGGCTCAATTTTATACCCAAATTCAATCTTCCCTGAACGGGTGAATTTAAATGCGTTATCTAAAAGGTTGGTTAATACCTTACTGATTTTTGCTCTATCGGAAACAATTAAACTACTTCCATCTTGCAGTTCTTTTTTTACATATAGCGGAAGATATCTTTCTTTCGCTTTTAAATCGTAAATAGAGAACAACTCCATTATAAACTGATTTACATCGAATTCAGATTCTATAACTTTTACCTGTTTTGTTTCCAGTGTAGATATCTCGAGAATATCATCGATAATACGTTGCAATTGAGTACTACTGTTTTGTATTATCCCGGCATAGTTTTTTTGTTTCTCACTACACCCCTCGAGTTCGCATAATAGTCCTGAGAATCCCATTATCCCATTCATAGGTGTTCGTATCTCATGACTCATATTGTGCAGAAACTCCGTTTTTAAGCGGTTTGCTACTTCTGCTTTTTCTTTTGCTAAAATTAAATCGTTTTCAGCTGCTTTTTGCAAGGTTATATCTTCGGTAAACGCCATGCCAAACATTGGTTTCCCATTATCGTCGCGAATGCTGCCCGCATGGATTCGAACATCTATGAGGCTACCTTTTTTGTGAATATATTTTTTGTCGATAGCATAGCCGGGTGCCTTATTGGTGGCCATATTATCAAATAATTCACGACTTTTTGGAAGATAATCGGGGTGCGTTATATCGAAGAGACTCATTTGTGAAAGTTCTTCTTTCGTGTAACCTGTTATTTTCTCATAGGCAATATTGGTTGATGCAAATTTCCCACTCAAATCGTTGGTGCAAATACCAAGGGGCGAATTATCGATGGAGAGCCTTAGTTTCTCTTCGCTTTCTTTTAATTCGCTTTCGGCTAATTTTTTTAGTGTTATATCGGTATGTGTCCCAACCAGCCGAATTGCCTTTTCGTCCTGGTTAAAAAACACATTAGCACGCGAATGAATTTCGACCCAATGCCCGTCTTTATGCTGCATTTTAAACTCCATATCGAATTTGTCGATATCTCTGTTTATTAATTGTTGCAGCATATTCCACGATTTCTTCACATCTTCGCTATCGGTAAGTTTTTCCCAAACCGAAAAATCATTGGGCAATTCATGGTCTTCATAGCCCAGCATTGATTTCCATCGGGGAGAAAAATAAACTTCATTGGTAATAAGGTCCCAATCCCATAAACCATCAGAGGTTGCTTCCATGGCCAGGTTAAAACGCTCGTTGCTTTCTTCTTCCTTGCCTATAGCAACAGAGAGTTCATCGTTCGTTTGGCGTAGCTCTTTATTTAAAGCTTCGTATTCTTTGTTTTGCTCTAAAATTTTTTGTTCAGCTTGTTTCTTTTCTGTGATGTCGTAAGCCGTTATCAATATCGAATCTATTTTCTTTTCAAGTTTTATTGGACTGCTAATAACATCCAGTATCCGTTTATCTCCTGAAGGAAGTTTCATCGACAATTCATAGTGGTGTACCTTTAGCTTGCCACTTTTAAAATCATTTATGCGGTTCGTTAGTTTTTTAACCTCATCTGGCTCGCTTATTAATTGTTTAATATCGGAGCCTATCGCCTGCCCGACAGAAATACCCATAAAATCGAGCGCATATTTATTCGCATAGGTTATTTCGCCGTTAAAATTATGCGTAAGAATAATGTGTTTGGCATTTTCCGACAATGCCCTATAGTTTTCTTCCGATTTTAATAAGGCTTCGTGATACGCTTTTTGTTGTGTAATATCCTTCGCTACTCCGTGCAAGAGTTTACCAGTGATGTTGAATATTGCCGACCAGGCAAGAACAACATCACTTCCATTTTTATGCTTGTACCGGTTTTCGAAATAGAAGGTGGTTTCACCTCGTTCTAATTCGTTTAATTCGTTCAGTGTTGATTCTTTATCTTCAGGGTGAACAAAGTCGAAAATATTTTTACCAATACTTTCTTCTTTCGAGTATCCTAACATTTTTTCCCACCCCTTATTTACCTTCAAAATTTCCCCTTTAATTGTACCAATAATATGGATATTCAGGGGCTGTTCAAAGAAGACATTAACTGTTTCGGTTGCTTTTTTACCTTCGGTAATGTCAACCACCAGGGCTAAGGTTTGGGCCACATTCCCCTTATCATTTTTGCGTCCGGTAATGGCACAATCGAGCCAAACATACTTCCCGTTTTTTGCCAATAACCTTTTTTCGATACGGTAATTATCTATTTCTCCATTATGCAACTGTTCAAAAAATGACAATTCTTTTTTCAGGTCGTCGGGATGTGTAATTTTGGCAAAATTTAGCTGAATAAATTCCTCACGTGTATAGCCTGTTATTTTCAGGTATTCCTCATTCACTTCAATAACATCGCCCTGCTCTGAACCAATGGCTATGCCCACGTGGGAATCTTCGAATACACCGCGGAATTTTTCTTCGCTTTGTATTAATTTGTCAGCAGCTTTTTTCTTTTCTGTTATATTTTCTGAGGTGGCTAATACACCAATTATTTCGTCCTTGTTATTCTTTAAAGGAATTTTATTGGTTTCCCAATAAACCGCTTCTCCATCAATTCCAATAAAGGGCTCTTCGTATTGTAACCGGCCTTTTCCGGTTTCCATAATTTCCCGGTCATCGGCCCGGTATTGTTCAGCATCCTTCCCCCACACAAAAGCTTCATCTTTTTTCCCAATTACATCGTTAACTGAATTTACTCCTGCATCTTTTATAAAATTTGGATTACAACCCAGGTAAACCAAGTTTTTATCTTTCCAAAAAATACGCGAAGGTACCGAGTTAATTACAGTTTCAAACATGTCGCGCTGTTTTTGAATCTCTTCTTGTGCAGCTTTTTTTTCGGTAATATCGCGTGCCACGCCATAGTAATACGTTTTATTTTCGAGCTTGAATTTTTTACCACTTATTTCAATGGGGATTAAATCGCCTTTGCCGGTAATATGAGTTGTTTCGAAAATGTGTTGTTCTCCATACGGTACCGTTTTCCAAAAAGCTACAAAATCTTTAACAGGGAAACTGGGGTCAACGGTATCAATAGGTTTTCCAATAATCTCGTTTCTATCTTTTTTTAGAATTTTGGTTGCCGTATCGTTGGTATCAATTATTGTTCCTTGTTCATCCATTAAATAAATGGCATCGGAGGAAGTTTCCACCAGATGTTTGTAACGTGCTTCGCTTTGTTTCAGGTTTAGTTCAGCTTGTTTCTCCTGGGTAATATTTTTAAATGTGCAATAGGTTTGTTTCAATTTTCCCTCGGGCGTATATCCTATACAGCCTTCGAATGAAACATACACATATCCTCCATTTTTTTTCTTCATCCTATACCGAACATCGTTAATAAAGCCCTGCTTTATAAAACGGGGAAAGCTTTTTTTAAAATGTTCAATAAAATCGGGATGTAAAAACTCGCCAAACCAAGCACCAATCACTTCGCTTTCATTGTACTCTAATACTTTTAACCATTGTGGGTTCACTTCAAGCAGGTTTCCGTCCCTGTCGAGTGATTGAAATGCCAAAGGAGCATGGTTGTACAAAGCCTTATACTTTTCCTCGCTTTGGGCCAGTTCAATCTGAAGTTTCTTTTGTTCGGTAATGTTGTTTGTTGAAGAAAGCAGCGATGTCACTTTTCCATTTTCATCGCGGATGGCCTTAATCCGCGATTCCACCCAAATAACCTCACCTGTTTTATGGTAAATACGGTATTCCACGTTCAAGGTATCTTCACCTTTAGAGAAGCGCTCGACAACCTGTTGTAAAATGGAATGGTCTTCGGGCACTACGTTTTCCACCTCGTTAAACTTTATATATTCTTCGGCAGTATAACCGCTTAGTTCGAAAATGTTTGGCGAAACGTAACTGAATTTTCCTGAAGGCAGCTGGTAACGAATTACGTCAGCGGCATTTTCGGTTAAAAACCGGTACATTTCTTCATTTTTCTTTACCTGCTCATGTTCCTGCTGTAGTTTTACTTCAGCATTTTTCAGCTTTGTAATATCCTGGTGTGCACCCAGCATACGAACGGCTTTTTCATCTTTATTGCGAATAACCATTCCCCGGCAGCGCACCCAAACGGTCGAGCCGTTTTTGTGGGTGTAACGCACTCTCTGGTCGTAAGGGTGATTCGGGTCAGCCACATGCTTGTAAAAATTATCGAGGGCGAGCTTCAAATCTTCCTGATTGATGATGTCTTGCCAAGCACTGGCTTTATGGGGCATTTCTTCGGGATTATACCCTAAAATAGACCAGAAACGCGGGTTCATCCATTCGTTTTCCGGCTTTTCCAAATCCCAGTACCACAAACCATCTAAAGAACCTTCTTGTATGAAATCAAAAATTCGTTTGTCTTTTTTGATGAGTTTGTATAGTTCTTTTTTTAAGTAGTGGTCCATGGCTGTTAACTTTGAATTCACTCCAAATTTACAATTTTATCTGAATTATTGGTTGAATTATTGGTTGCAAGGTGGGCTAACGCCAGCTTTGTTCCGTCTTTTTTTTGTGCATACGAAAAATACATTCCGAGATTTATTCTCGTGGGGTCTATTCTATCAGAGTTTATAGTGTAAGCAGTGGTTTGTTCTTCCTTATTTATTACAACATATACGAAGTGCAATAAAACAGTGTTTTACAACATAAATAGTAAACAAATGCTTGATTAAATAAAAATGATGCGGTAACTTGAAATGGATGGTTCATCGAAAAAGTTGATGCCAATGAGTACCAAAACATGGAACGATGAAAGTTTCGCGACAACAGGTATTAAACGTCATTACACGA
>CAYZBC010000256.1:0-7727 GCA_964476535.1 uncultured Maribellus sp. | reverse complement strand
AACATCGTTCAAATTTTGAACTAATGTACTACTTATTTATGAACAAACACTAAGTCTAAGAAATATTGATTTGAGAACTTTGTTAGAAAGTCAGCTGATTTTTCCCAATCTAAAGAATCTGAAACTCGAGTTTTAATAAAATTCTTGTCAATGTTTGGTGGTAAATTGTATCCATCCACAGTTTTAATTAGCAATTCCTTAAGTGGGTTTAATTCTGAATTTGGCTTTTTCTTATTTTTCGACCAACTTCCAGCTAATCCTTCCCAAGCAACACAAATTCTTAGAATTCTATCTTCCAAAAAACCTTTACTCGAAGAATTAATACCAGTGACAGTTGAATAAAAAACCTTTCTTTTTTTCTCATTCCACTTTTCATAGTTATGCAATGTTTTTTCCAAAAAAGTATCTAAGGTGAAATATGGAACACAAGCTTTTGCACCAAAGTGATGGTCAGCTTTGCGTCTCCAATTTTCCATCATTAATTCATTTTCATGGTAATATTTCTGCCTATTGAATACTATGTCATTTCCAAGAGCCAATGAAAGTAAGGACGTAATATCATTTGCTTTTGAAAGTAATTTTTCTTTTGAGGTGTTTGGTTTGATTAGTTTTAAGTTGAGTCCTTCTAGCTGGATATTCCAATTTTTATTTTGTTTCTGAATTTCTTCAATTTTTTCTTTATCTCCAGAACAGAAAATCTCCCAATTATCAATTTGTGTTTTGAAATTTCCTTTGTAAAGTCCTACAAGCGGAAATTCAGCAGAAGTAAAATCGGTTGACTGTGTTTTATAAATTGACAGGTCTTTAAATGAAAATAGTGTGAGAGTATCACCAGATAAATTTGTAAAAAGTAAATTTTCAGCATGAATAGTAAGATTTTCTTCTATTAAACCTTTCAGTTCCCAATTATCCGCCATATTTCTAAAGGCGAAAATATTTTTTTTACTATCCTTTATTTTTGTTGTTATGATTGAATTTTGAGGGTAGTGAACTATTTCAAAATGAGATTCAAACTCTAATTCTTTCGAATAGAAAGTTCCAAATCCATTCAGGATAATAATTTGCGGATATAGATTTGAATTATTCATCTTATTTTAGCCTTGCCCATAACGGCATTGTAACGACACCTTTGTTCCTGTTATTTTTGCTATTCTGGAGCACAAAAAAAATTATTACATTTAAATATGGCCTCATTTGATTCTTTTTCCCCTTGTATAATATTATTTGGCTGTTTGGTTTTTCGGGTACTAATCTAACAAAAACAAATAAACGATGGTCTGAAATGGGCTATTTAATCTGCTAGGATGATGTTTATCTTTTGCCGTCTCATTCATCGGACGGAATTTAAAATGTCAACCCGATTGGGCTTTTAACCAACATTCTAAAACTAAGGACTGAGCCGTACCTCTTTGAATAATTCATTCGTTGGCAAAATTCACTTCTGTCAATTTAATTGTCAACCTCATATTATTTCACTCAACTCCCGAATGAAAACCTCAATATCTTCCTCGTTATTAAAAATACTGGTTGAAACGCGCACTCCTTCGCCGCGTGCAGAAACGATTATATTCTTTTTGAAAAGTTCATCAACCACCTTTTTTGCATTTGGTATTTTGGCAATCAGAATTCCTGAGCGATGTTTGTCCTCTTTTTGGTTGATAACATCGATTCCCAAACTCCGGAGTTTCTTTTCGAGCAAAGCGTTTAAAAACAGCACCCGGCTTTCCACGTTTGTTGCGCCTATTTTGTTGAACGTGTTTAATGCTCCACCCAATGCAAATATATTCGGGAAATGAGGGCAACCCGGCTGACGCGGTTAGACGGGAAGTCCCTTATTGGCAAGTTGGAAACGCCAATAAGTAAGCTGCATTAGATTTAGAGGTCTCACCAATTAGGGAAGGGCTGAACGTCAGGTTTGTCCGTAATTCGAGAAGGAAGCTCATAGGGTGACCCAGTCTAGCCTTATTTTAAAAAAAGACAGCAGGTATTTTGGAGTAAAGAGCGAAATACTGATACTGACGAATCCCCGTATACGAGATCGGTACTTACGATGATGCGAGAAGTGCACTGGCGGCCCTATAATCCGTCACCCGCCTACCCGATTAGCATCTTGCAGTTTTATAGCTCGTAGAATAAAAATACAATTCTATATTTCTCTGTAAACTGTCTCAGCATTTTGTCAGGATTGTAATGTTTGTCGGCGTTAATTTTTTACAGAAGAGATTTTTTTTGTCTATTGCGATAGTACGATGAAACAATTAAACTCTTGCTTCAAGCCTTAGATTTAGTGGTCTTGTGTAGTTTGCAGCTTGTGCTTATCATAGCTTTGGGTAATACTCCTATGAATTATTATTTAACCAATTTTTGCTATTACTTTTTCAAAAGAAGAAATAACTATTAACTTTCTCCATGTCGTAACAATACTATTTTCATACTTCGGGTTTTAAAAGTTTAAAAACTAAATAACAAGCCTATTGAGCCTACAATAAAGGCAAAAATCATATTTATAACCTTTACTGCTACAAAACCTTTTTTTGATTCGGCTAGCATTGGTAGCATTCCATGTCCATCTTGAGATATTGAGCTGGCTAGCAAAATACTAAACGGAATAGTCCCTGAAGCAAAAAGAGTAACAAAAAGAAGATGAGGCCCCGATTCGGGAATAATACCAATTAAAACAGCAATGAGCAAAACCACAAACATGTTATTGGATATCCACGATTCCACATCAATATATATTATTAAAAAGTGCATAATTAGTAAGATTCCGAAAATCCATAAGAAAATATGAGGAAGATGCTTTTTTACAATATGATTCCAAATATGCTCTTTAAGAAAATGTTCAGGAACACTAATCACCACGAAAAGGGCAAAAGAAAACGATAGTATCAGGGTAATCTTAATCCATAAATCGGCTTCACCCGAAAGCACTCCTGTGGCCACGCCCAACAAAAGCATGAAAATAATAACGGCTACTGACAAACGATATAGAGAAGGATGAAATAAATAATTCCAAATTTTATCCTTTTCAAAACATTTGCAGTCCTGCTCATCATGTAAAGGAAGGTTGTGATTGGCAATATCTTTCAATATTCCTTTGGGTTTATAAAATTTATCGGTAAGATAGCCTGCCAGTATGCCAACCACGAGAATGATAATGGTAAGGAGTATGGCTTTTGGGGGAAACATAGCGAACATAACAAAAGCTTCATCTCCACTTGTTGCAATCATGGCAGTAACCAAAGCTCCAAAAGAAACCAATCGGTGCGTGAACAGGGTTATGACGGTAAATGCCCCCAGGCATCCGGGTATTGCACCTAATAATCCGACAATTATGTATTGCTTCCATTTTTTTTCGGTGAGGTGTTTTTGCCAAATTCCATTCGATTGAACGTTTATATATTCAATCACTAACATCATGATAAACACGAACCCAGATATCATGATGGATTTTAAAAATATACTATAAATTGCTATCATAATTTTTAAACAATTAATTACAATACTATTCGCTGTCCTATTTTAATCTTCTCATCTTTCTCTACTAGAATTTTCAAATAATCAGGAAAACATAACAACATACTTGAGCCGATATTAAAATATCCACATGAAGTTCCTTTTTTATAATATTTATTTTCTTCATAGTCAGCATAAATTCTATTTACATTCAACGAACCAACGGCAATCATCGCAATTGAAAATTTGGCGGTTTGAAAAACAGAACCTATGGATGCATTTTTTTTAACAGCCTTGCTAAACATTTCTATTCCCAACAACGACTCTAGACCTACAAATACAGGGAGAACGGCAGTCCCTGTATTTTTTTGGGTGTAAATAAACTTCCCATCATCGGGCGTAATCCAATAATGCTCATTAAGCGGACTTAAATAAATATTTATATATTTTCCATTAATAAATAGTTTGTAATTTTCTCCAATCAGTTCTTTTAAACTTATCTCTTTATTGTTTTTTGAGATAAGTATTCCATCAGCACTAATATGTCCAATATGTACGATCTTACCCTCAACCGGGCTTATTAACGCCTTATCCAGCGGGTCAATATTTGTTTCTTTATACTGATGGAACTTTTTATTTATTCCCAGACTATCTGCAATTTTTCCAATTAACGAATTATTTGTTGCCTTTTCCATCGCTATATGTTTTTTTTAATGATTGATAGTAAGACATCATTTTCTTCGGGAAGGCCAAGAGATATTCTGTAGTATTTGTTTAGCCATTCATCGGATAAATCTTTAATAAGAATTCCCTGCTCTTTTAATTTTTCAGCAAAGTCTATTATTTCAGTCTTTATCAAAATAAAATTTGTGTTTCCTGAGAAAACTTGTAATCCTATTTTTGAAAATTCTTTTTCTATCCTTTCTTTTTCTCTCAATATTTTATTGACATTTATTTTTAGATATTCAGGATTTTTTAATGCCTCGATGGCCGCAAATAATGTTGGAGTTGCTAAGGTTTTTGAGAAGTCTGAAAAATATCTTTTGAAATAATCTCCCATTAAAAGATATCCCAATCGAAGCCCTGCTAAAGAAAAGGCTTTATCCATTGTTCTTGTTATGGCCAGATTTGGGTAATTTTTAATCAGGGATGCAAAAGTTTGTCCCGAAAATTCATAATACGCTTCGTCTATTACTAGTAATGTGTTTTTATTTTGAAGTATTTTTTTAACTAAATCATTTTTCAATATTATTTTCCCGGTCGGATTATTCGGATTGTCTAAAAGTAAAAGTGTAGGTTTAGTCAACTCACTTAATAAAAGTTTGGAATCAAAATTAAAATTTGGTGGTGAAAGTTGAATTCGGGTAAGTTTATTGGCTTGATTTATTGCATATTGAGAAACAGGAAAATAGGAAGGATTCATAATCATTATTTTCCTGTCTTTTGAAAAAATATTAATAATTTCACGCAAGATAATATCGGAACCATGACTTAAAACAATTTGATCTGACGGAAAATTATTATTATATTTCCCGAGAAGTTCTTTTAATTCGTTTAGATATTTCAATTCCGAATATCTGTTTATATTTTCTAACCCTTTTATAGCTGTCTCGCGAATTTTCTCATCAGGCTGATATGGGTTTTCATTTGTATGTAGATTGATTGTCATCTCACTTCAATAATTGTTTCTGTTTTGTAGCCGGTAATTACGTTTATGTGTCCTCTTAATTTATTATCTGTTTCGGCATCTCCGGTATCAACTCTAAGACATTCCAATCTGCTTATTTTATCTTCGGTTGCAACAACTATCACATTTTCTTTAGCAATAAATTTTAGCACTTCGGGTGTAAATTGTTTACTTGCACGTCCAAAAATAAATCCATTTCCACCGATGGGAGTTAATATAATTTTTGTTTTACTGTGTTTGTTAATCACTTCTAGTAAACCCTTTTCGTTTAGGTCTGAACCAAGTAATTGTCCATTAAAAACCGCATCTATTCCCAACAGGGTTTTTTGCACATTGAGTTTTTCTGCAATTGTTGATAAAGTAGTTCCCGGTCCTAAAATGTAAAGTGTGTCTTTTTCAATATTTTTTAAAAGATACTGTGCAATTTCTTCTTTACTAATTTCTTCGGGTTTGCTCACATTAGAAGGCTCTTTTTTACCTTGTAGAAGATCAATGTTCTTAGGAACTTTCAGGAAACCATATAACTTTGCCGCTAACTTCCCTGCTCTAAAAACTTCTTCATCAATATCAAGAACTTCTTTTTCGATAAGTTGATTCGAGTCATTATCAATAATTTTTGCAGCTGCGGCCGGAGAAAGGGCGAAAACAGGACTGAACATTTTGACTCCGGAAGGTATCGCAACCACAGGCATTGTTAATCCTACGGCATCGTAAATATCTCTTGCTGTACCGTCACCGCCAACAAACATCAGAATGTCAATGCCTTTTTCAACCATTTCACCCACAATTCTTTTGGTATCATCTGCATTTGTTTCTTCTTGAATTTGAGATACCACTTCATATTTAAAATCGAATTTGTTTATGAAATCTTCACCCATTTTTCCGGGAGCAGCTATAAAATAGACATCATTGCGCTTAATTAAAGAAAGTGTTTTTTCAATTCTTTGCGGCGTCGTAGGTTTCGCACCTAATTCTATTGCTTTCTTATATATTTTACCATCAGTTCCTTTTAAACCAACACTACCTCCCATACCAGCTATTGGATTTACTACTAATCCTATTTTTTTCATTTTGTCATTATTAAACCAAGATTATTTATGCTTTAATTCATAAAAAACACCACGCTCAAGCTGAATCGTTTTTATTTTATTGTTTGCTTCCAATGGCCCTAAATATTTATTTATTTCATTTATATGAATGCCTAAAAAATTATGCAAATCATCAAGCGTGCAGGGGCGACGAGCGATGGTTTCTATAATGGCAGTTTCAATGTCGCCACTATACGATTCAACAGTTGTTCGCTCCTGAGCAGCTGCGATAATTTCAACATTTGGGATGTTCCAATAATCAATAATTTCCTGCAATTCGTTTTTTGTTAAAGGAATAAGTCCTGCTAGAGTCCCAGGCCGATCGAGCGTGTTTAGTTGAATACTGTCGGGATTAATTTTTAGAATGGCTTTTTTAAGTAAATCCAATTCTTCTTTTGAATTGTTATAGTCCTTCAATAAGAATATTTCCAACCAAATTTTCCCTTTGTATTCCTTTCTTAAATCAATTAAGCCCTGAATATAAGTTTCTATTTTCAAGTTTGAATTTGGGCGGTCGATTTTTTCAAAGACCGCCTGACTTGCCGCGTCTAAAGAAGGCAAAATTACATCGGTTTGTAATAACTCAGTCCTTAATTTCGGATTAGAAAATAAAGTTCCGTTTGTTAAAACAGCTGTTTTTATGTCAGGATAATTTTTCTTGACAAAATTCAGAACATCTCCTATTCGACTATTGAGCGTTGGTTCACCCGAACCTGAAAATGTAATGTAATCAATTTTAGGTTTAGAGCTCATAAATTGCTTTAATTCAGCAATTACCTGGTCGTATTTTACATACTCCATTCTGTCGAGCGTAAGTTTAGAGGTTTTACCTACTTCGCAGTAAACACAATTTAATGAGCACACTTTTTTAGGTATTAAATCAATCCCCAACGACATCCCCAATCGGCGAGAAGGAACAGGTCCAAAAAGATATTTATACATATTTTTAATCTTTTAATTCAAAAACACTCCTTGTTTTATCTATTATAAAAAGAATATCTGCTTTATCATTACAGCTTTAAAATAAATCTGTTAATCTATAAATAAAGGCTCAGGGATAGCAAAAATATCCAGCTTGGCAATAATGCAATTCTCTTTGTTGATTAAGTTTAATTTATTCATAGCTATCCTTTTCACTATTGTAGTACTTTTCTTTGAAAGATTTATATTCTTCATCTTCAAAGAAAAATTTTTCGCCAAATGCCGGCTTTAGAGTATTCATCCAAGTAGCATTTTCATCGTATTTAGCAAAAAATGGGCTTGCTACCCAATCAGGATTCCGACCTTGTATAAATCTTAGTACAATAACTTTTTCATTATTAATGTTACTAACTCCTAAAAACTGAACCTTACCGGGAGTGCAAGACATACTTGGACCACGGACAGTACGGCAAATACCACTGACTTCCTGATATGCTTTTCTGAAAATCTCCCAAGCTTCAATTAATGGGATGGCAAAATAATGTTGTGCCCCGGTATTTCTGGCAATAAACATA
>CAYZBC010000255.1:0-7749 GCA_964476535.1 uncultured Maribellus sp. | reverse complement strand
CATCAGAAAACAAACTTATCTTTTCGGATATTCCTAACAATTCCATTTTCGAGTGGTCGGAAACTGGAGGCATAAAACTGTATCTGAAACCTGCAGGATATTTAGGCAAAAAACCTAGAGGAGGTGAACCTGGATCAAATGGATTAACTCTAAATTCCAAAAATGAACTAGTACTTTGTCAACACGGAGAAAGAAGAATGGCAAAAATGAAAGCTGATCTTTCGAATCCAAAACCTGAATTTGAGATTCTGTCAGATAATTACAAGGGCAAAAAGTTAAATAGTCCCAACGATGCAGTTTTTCACAAAAATGGCGATTTGTATTTTACTGATCCTCCATATGGTTTGGAATTCAGAATAGAAGATCCTTTAAAAGAATTGGATTTCCAGGGAGTTTACAAAGTAGATAAAACAGGAGCTATTACATTACTTACCAAAGAACTATCGCGACCAAACGGAATAGCTTTTTCACTGGATTACAAAAAATTGTACGTGGCAAATTCTGACCCTGAAAATGCAATTTGGATGGTTTATGATGTTAATGAAAAAGGACTGCTGAAAAATGGCAAAGTGTTTTTCGATGTTACGAATAAAAACACTGCCGTAAATGGAAATCCCGATGGATTAAAAATTCACAAAAACGGTTGGATTTTTGCAACCGGCCCCGAAGGAGTACATATTTTTACACCAAAGGGAGAACATCTGGGAAGCATTTATACAGGAGAAAAAACTGCAAACTGTACGTTTAATTCCGATTATTCAGCGTTATTTATTACCGCCGATGATTATTTGTTGAGGGTGAAATTAAGAAAGTAGTAATTCCCCCATTTTTTCATCTTGTCAACACAGCCCAGGCTTAAAAACAAAATTCCATTTTGCTGAGAGGCAATTCCATGTGGAATATATATGATTCCATAAATCTTAATGATAAATCCTTTTGGAAGAATGTTCGTTCCAAACAAAAACTCAGTTTTTCTGAAATGAATAAACCAGCAAATCGCCCAAATCAACTTTAAATCCGGGATTTGCATTTAAAATTTTAACAGAGACAGTATGTTTTCCTTCCGGTAACTGGTATTTCCACGCCACTTCATGTTTGCGGGTAGCAAATTTTGTTGGCATTAATATTTTTTCAGGAGTTCCGTTATCAATACTCATTTCAAGTTCGGCAACAACGTCGTTGTATTCTTTTGCAGTTTTTTTGGCCCAACCGGCAAGTACAAATCCATTTCCTGTAAACTCAACCTTAATTTCATTATTAACCGTTGAAAGCGAAGTCCCAACCTTGTTTCGTTCCACTGGGAAATGCCCTTCGAAACCCACTTCCAAAACTACAGGTTTAATTTTCTGATAAGCTATTTCAATATTATCTCCTTTAATTTTAGCACCGTTTTTTTTGAGGATTTCCAGGGCATGTTTTGTACCGATTTCATAAACATCATTCAGCGACATAGTCGTATATTTAAAGTCCATGTCTTCCACCGGATACACTCCTTCTTTCCAAATCTCCGGGATATTTGAATAACCAATCATAGTTCCCAGTATTCCTCCCGCACTAGCCGGATTACAATCGGAGTCCTGTCCGCAGCGAGTTGAAACATCCAGCGTTTTTGTATAATCGCCTTCGCCATAAAGCAACCCAACTACAATGTAAGCTGCATTAATTTTTGCATCGATATTAAAATCCTTAAAAACTCCATCAGGACAACCAACATCTTGCGACCAGTTTTCCTGCACCAGACTCCAGGTTTGAGTCCAGTCGTCCGGAAATTCAGAATGCCATTTAATCACATCGCTAATGCATTGGTAAAACTGTGACTCCAACGGAATTGCTTTCAACGCTTCTTCAACCACATAGTTTACATCGTTCGATACAAAAGCCAGCGAATACATCGCAGCCACATAAACTCCACCGTACCAGCCATCGCCGTAGTTCATAATGTGTCCTACCTTATCGCAAATTTCCGTTGCAGTATTTACCATTCCGGGTGCCATTAATCCTGCAAAATCAGCTTCAATCTGAAAATCAATGTCTTCGGAATGCGGATTGTTTAACCAGTGCCCCGATTGAGGTGGCATAATTCCGTTCAAAATATTATAACGTGCAGCTTGATTTGCATGCCACAAATTATATTCTGCATTGGCAAAAGCCAGCGCATGCGATTTCGCCGGGGCATCCAAACCTTCTTTCTCAAAAACATCTACAAAAGTTAAATCCATATAAACATCGTCATATAATCCAGGTGAATTTTCGTAATACCACAAACACCGGTGTTCATCCCAGGGAATGGATATCGAATCATCGATCATAATCCCATTGTAGCGAAATTCGGTTGGCCCGCCAAAAGTGCAACCAATTACCTGCCCTGCCCAGCCTCCTTTTATTTTATCCTGAAGTTCAGATTTTGAAAGCGTAGTTTTTAATGCAGAATTTTGGTTTGTGTTTTTAGGAGTGCAGGAAACCATAATTAGAATTGCGAGAAGAATAGTCAGGTTTTTCATAGTATTTCAGTTTTGAGTTTAAAATTTGAGCCTGCTCCGAAAAGTTATTTTTCGTCATTGCGAACGAAGTGAAGCAATCTCAACATATTTACTGTCAATGGTATAAAATTTATTCGCGTCTCGCAAAAACGTACTTTTTAACTTACCGGAGCAGTGACAAATTTCGATTTTGAAAAATATTATCACATTATTATTGAAATTGTTCTACGGCACATGAAACGTTTGTTTTTCAATTTACTTTTCCGAATGCACTTCTTTCTTCTTTCATTCAATCCTTGGGATCAATCACGAGGTAATTCAAATCATTCCCTTTCAAACTATTTTAAAAAAACCAGCAACCTATTAAAAGATCCAATTGTAATTTGTAGCCACCTCTGAAAAACCTATAACTTGTAACCCGCAACTTTTATACGCCTGGTGCTTAGCGGTTAGACTGTCAACTTCTTGCTAAAACTGACAACTGATCACTGTCTACTCCCCTTTCTTCGCCTCTTCCCAAATCACATCCATTTCTGCGAGTGTCATATCATGCAGACTTTTACCTTTCAACATGGTTTTGCTTTCTAAATAGTTAAAACGTTTCATAAATTTCAGATTGGTCCGCTCCAAAGCTGCTTCCGGGTCAACATCGTACAAACGGGCAGCATTTACCATCGAAAAAAACAGGTCGCCAAATTCAGCTTCAATTTTATCTTTGTCTATTTGTTCAATTTCATAACTTAACTCGTCAACTTCCTCTTTTACTTTGTCCCAAACCTGCTCTTTGTATTCCCAATCGAAACCTACTCCACGAACTTTTTCCTGAATACGATTAGCTTTTACCAATGCCGGCATAGCAACAGGAACTCCTTCCAAAACCCGTCTATTCCCACCTTTTTCTTTCAACTTTAAAGCTTCCCAATTCTCCTCTACTTTTCGTGCCGAACCATCCACATCCACATCACCAAAAACATGTGGGTGACGATAAATTAATTTTTTATTAATACTTTCCAACACATCGGCCATGTCGAATTCACCACTTTCCGAACCTATTTTTGCATAAAAAACAATGTGAAGCATTAAGTCGCCCAACTCCTTTTTTATCTCCTGTAAATCATTTTTCAGAATTGCATGTCCCAGTTCATAGGTTTCTTCGATGGTCAGTTTCCGTAACGACTCCAGCGTTTGCTTTTTATCCCATGGACATTTTTCGCGCAATTCATCCATTATGTCAAGTAGCTCTTTGAAAGCATCTAATTTCCTTTGCATGTGAATTTTATTTTTTTTGCCTAAATTAATGATTCCAAAAGACTTCTATTCATTATCTTCTTTTAAAATTTTTCACATTCCAAAATTCGATTTATTTTGTATTTTTGAACCACTTATAAAACTTTAAAATATAAACTTGGATAAACAAATTTTACTGGAAGGAATTGATCCGATGGAATTTTTCGGAGTTAACGATTCAAAAATAAATCTTATAAAAAGCCTTTTCCCGAAAATAAAAATTACGGCACGTGGTAATTCATTATTTATTCAGGGCGCTGAAAAAGAGCTGACCCGTTTTGAAAAGAAATTTGCATTAATTCTCGACCATTATTCCCAATACAATATTTTAACCGAGCAAACCATTCATGAAATTTTAGCTTCCGGCATTTCGTTAATGGAAGAAAAGGATTCGGGCGATGAAGACATTATTGTTTATGGAAATAACGGAAAACCAATTCGGGGGCGAACTCCTAACCAACGCAAGCTTTTTCAGGAAAGTTTGATAAACGATCTGCTTTTTGCAATCGGTCCAGCTGGAACAGGAAAAACGTACACTGCAATTGCACTGGCTGTTAGGGCACTTAAAAACAAAGAGATCAAAAAAATTATTTTAAGTCGTCCGGCGGTGGAAGCAGGAGAAAACCTGGGATTCCTTCCCGGAGATTTAAAAGAAAAAATCGACCCTTATTTGCAACCTCTTTACGATGCTTTACAAGACATGATTCCGGCAAAAAAACTGGAAGAATTTATGAAAGACGGCACCATTCAGATTGCACCGCTGGCTTTTATGCGCGGGCGAACATTAAGTAATGCTTTTGTAATTCTCGACGAAGCACAAAACTCGACCGTTAACCAATTAAAAATGTTCCTGACTCGTATGGGATTAAATGCCAAATTTATTGTAACAGGAGACGTAACACAAATCGATCTACCAAAACGAAGTAATTCAGGATTACTTCACGCCATGAAAATATTGGGGAAAATAAAATTAATTTCCATTATTAAATTTGATAAAGGAGATATTGTCAGACATCAATTAGTAAGAGATATTGTAGAAGCTTACGAAATAGATACTGAAGAGAGAGAACAGTCGCAGTCGCAGTTTTCAGTTAAAAAAGAAAAAGGAAAGTGAACAGGCGAAATATTGCGGAATAGAGAAAATTAACAAATAATAATTCACAAAAACAAATACGATGAACAAGTCATTAACAAAAACTGAATTTAATTTTCCAGGACAAAAAAGTTTGTACAAAGGAAAAGTTCGAGACGTTTATAACATTAACGACAATTTTTTGGTGATGGTAGTTTCCGACCGAATATCAGCATTCGACGTTGTTTTGCCTGAAGGAATTCCGTACAAGGGACAAGTGCTAAATCAAATTGCAGCAAAATTTTTGGATGCTACTGCCGATATTGTTCCCAACTGGAAAATAGCCGTGCCCGACTCAAATGTAACGGTTGGTCACATGTGCGAAGGATATAAAGTTGAAATGGTTATTCGTGGTTATTTAACCGGCCACGCATGGCGCGAATACCGCGATGGGAAACGTACAATTTGTGGCGTTGCAATGCCCGAAGGAATGATTGAAAATCAAAAATTCCCCAAGCCAATTCTTACACCAACTACAAAAGCTGATGTGGGACATGATGAAGATATTTCGCGAGAGGAGATTTTTGCACAAGGAATAGTTGACAAAACAGAATATGAAATGCTGGAAGATTATACCCGCAAATTGTTTCAACGCGGAACTGAAATAGCGGCAGAAATGGGCTTGATTTTGGTTGATACAAAATATGAATTTGGGAAAAAAGACGATAAAATCTACCTCATCGACGAAATTCACACCCCTGATTCATCGCGCTATTTTTATATCGAAGGTTACGAAGAACGTCAGGCTGCTGGCGAAAAACAAAAACAACTATCGAAAGAATTCGTGCGGCAGTGGCTCATTGCAAATAATTTCCAGGGATTAGATGGACAAACTGTTCCGGAAATGAACAAGGAACTTGTGGACTCAGTTTCGGAACGTTACATTGAACTTTACGAAAAAATTACCGGCGATAAATTTGAGAAATCTGACACTTCAAAAATACAATCGAGAATTGAAAATGCGGTTACTGATTTCTTAAAAAAGAAAGCATAATTGAAACTACCTTATTCAATATGAAATTAAAACAACTAATTCTTTTTGTTGCACTTTTCGCTTTCTCTCAAAACGTTTTTGCACAAGACGAATTTACTCTGGTGAAAGAGGGTGACAAAGCACCTGATTTTACAATCGAATTACAAGATGGTAGTACCAAACAACTTTCGGATTTAAAAGGGAAAGTAGTATGGATTAACTTTTTTGCAATCTGGTGTGGACCGTGCAGAAAGGAGTTACCTCACCTCGAAAAAGATGTTTTTGAAAAATATAAAAACCGCAACGACTTTGAAGTATTGGTTATTGGTCGCGAACACAGTTGGAAAGAGGTAACCAAATTTAAAACCGATAATAATTTTAAACTCCCTTTTTATCCCGACCCAAAAAGAGAGATATTTTCAAAATATGCCAAACAAAATATACCTCGAAATTTTATAATAAATAAAAATGGAAACATTGCTGTTGCTTCCGTCGGATTTAAAGACAAGGAATTTAAAAGAATTATTGAAAAAGTTGAAACATTGTTACAATAATTAAAAAAAAGGCGGAGGTACAGTGTTCTTATTCTTTAGCTTCAGTATAGAAAATCTCCGCCAGTTTGTGTAAATCGTCTCCTACTTTTGCACGGGTGTCGTTTGTAATAACTGCAACAACCACTTTGTCTTCAGGATAAATAATCAGATTTCCACAACCACCAACAGAACCACCTCCATGACCATAATAAAAGCGACCGAACTCATCGGTTCCCGAGAAAAATCCCATTCCATATTCAGTAGCTTTCCCATTCTTAAGTATCTGCGGCGTTACCAATTCAATCTTCGTTTTTTCAGAAAAAAGCTTATTCTCCAGCATCGCGTTTCCAAATTTCACGAGGTCTTCCGAAATGGAAATAAAACCACCTCCTGCCCATTTGTAACTGTTATCGACGTATGGTACGTTAATTATTTTTCCTTCTACAGAAGAATAATAACCGGCACGATAAACAATAAGTGAATCCATAAATTCGGCGGTAGTTTCATTCATTCCGAGTGGATCGAAAACTTTTTTCTCTATGAATTTCAAAAATTCTTCTCCCGATGCTCCTTCAATAGCAGCACTTAGTAAGTTGAAACCATAACTGGAATAACTGTAATTCGTTCCCGGTTCAAACAAAAGACTATCATTCATAAAAATATCCAATCCTTCATTTACGGTAGGGAAAAATTTCGATGACAAAAATTCTTCACCACGATAATGACGAATTCCTGCTATATGACCTGCTACTTGTCTGGTTGTAATTTCGAATTCTTTTTGTGGAAAATAAGGTGCATATTTCTGAACCGGAGCATCCAAATCAATTTTTCCTTCTTCTATTAAAATTCCAAGCGCCGCGGCAGTTAAGGCTTTTGAAATACTACCAATTCTGAATTTGGTTTTATCGGGATAAACCGGAACTTGCTGCTCATAATTTCCCAAACCAAATCCCCTTGAAAATACAATCTCATTATCAACCGAAACTGTGGCTGTCCATCCAACCGATTCACTCTCTTCTTTTAACTGTTCAATGAATTTTTCGGCTTCCGCAACTTTCGGATCTTTGCTGGTAGTGGTGCACGATAATGTAATAACAAATAACAGGATTAAAATAAATGAGAACTGTTTCATAATTTTTGATTTACAGAATTAGTATCCAGATAACTATATAAAATTACATCAAATATTTGTTGAATTGGAAACCATTTAGAAAATGTACTGTTAATAAAACTAATTTTGAAGAAATTTTAGTTGAATGAACAATTTCTGGCAAGAATTTAAAGGCTCTGTTTTTTCGCTGGCTCCAATGGAAGATGTTACCGACACGGTTTTTCGGGAAATCG
>CAYZBC010000254.1:5416-7766 GCA_964476535.1 uncultured Maribellus sp. | reverse complement strand
AATTCAACACCAGAAGAGATTACTCTTTTTGTTCGCAAAAAACTTCGTAAAAAATTTACTTCTGCAGAAATAGGAGTTAGTGGAGCTAATTTTTTAGTTGCCGATGTTGGAGGTGTGGCTTTAACCGAAAACGAAGGGAATGGTTTTATGTCCATTTCTTTTCCTAAAGTTCACATTGTTCTTGCCGGAATAGAAAAAATTATTCCATCGATAAACGATTTACAATTGATGTTTCCATTGTTATCTGCACTGGGAACGGGACAACAAATAACCGTATATAATTCGTTATTAACAGGCCCAAAAAAGATAAACGAAATTAACGGGCCTGAAAAAATGGTTGTTGTTTTATTGGACAATAAACGTTCGGAAATAGCGAAGGAAAAAGAACATTACAAAGCATTAAAATGTATCCGTTGCGGAGCTTGTTTAAATGCCTGTCCTATCTATAAAAATGTGGGTGGTTACACATATAATACTACTTACAGCGGACCAATTGGTTCGATAATTACGCCGTTTTTTAAAGGATTCGGAGAATACAATCATTTAAGTTTTGCTTGTACTGTTTGTGGAGCTTGTACGGAAGTTTGTCCGGTTAAAATTCCATTACACGATTTGCTCTTATTGAATCGTAAAAAAAGTGTGGAACAAAACCAAAGTAGCTTTAAATGGAACATTGGAATGAAAGCTTACGAATGGGCATTTGAAAAGCGCAAGCATCTGGATATTGTAAATGGTGGTGTAAAAAATAAATTAGCAAAAATAAATACTCATGTTTTGGGGAAAGAGAAGGAATTTCCAGTCTTTGCCAAAAACTCCTTTTGTAAAAACTGGAAGTTAAATTTAAAATAAATAACATGTTATCAAATACTTGTAAATACGCAGTACGAGCTTTAATTTTTTTAGGAAAATTTTCGGAAGAAAATAAGCGAATTGGTATCAAAAAAATTTCTAAAGATTTGGGTTTATCTTCTCCATTTTTAGGGAAAATTCTTCAAAATTTAGTGAAACAGAAATTATTAGTTTCTACAAAGGGTCCAAACGGTGGATTTGCTTTGGCAAAAAAAGCATCGGAAATATCGCTTTGGGACATTGTAGTTAAAGTGGATGGTGAAGAGTTTTTTACCAACTGTTTAATTACTTTGGAACCTTGCAAAACACACGATCCAACAAAACCATTGTGTCCGGTTCATTCACAATACGATAAATTGCGAACTGAAATATGTTCTTTTTATAAAGATACTTCTTTGGAAATAATTAGTCAGGATATCGACAAATACGAAGATTTGGTAAAGCTTTAAAAAAGTATTTCCCATTTTTTACCTGAAATAAACAGAAAGTAAAAAAGTATTGCGGTTACAATTCCGGCAGTATTGGCTAAAAAATCAAAAAGGTCGCTGTTTCGTGTGTTGGTTATATATTGTTGTGAAATTTCCAGTAAAAGTCCGAGAAAAATTGAAGTTGCCGGTGCCAGGTAATAATGCTTTAATTTTAACTTTTTAAACGGCTTAAAAAGAAAAACGCACAATACAAAAAACAAAGAAAAGTGAACCAATTTATCGAAGTGTGGTATATTTAAAAAAGGTTTGACTGGAAGTTCATTCGCTGGCATAAAAAGTCCGAAACAAATAAGTAAGAGCCAAATAATTGGTTTTATAAAAAGAAAAATTTTCATTCCAAAAGCTAAAAAATTAAACGGCAAAGTAATAAAAAGTATGTCAGGTATTTACATTCATATTCCATTTTGCCGGCAAAAGTGTTATTATTGCGATTTTTACAAAACAGTAAATACCTCGATTACGGGAAAATTTATATCAGTTTTAAAAAAAGAAATACTTCAGCGCAAAAGTTATCTCGATAATAAACCAATTGAAACCATCTATTTTGGCGGAGGAACTCCTTCGGTGTTAAACGAAAATGAATTAAACGAAATATTAAGTTTTATTTTTGAAGAATTTAAGGTTACCACCGATGTTGAAATTACATTTGAAGCAAATCCCGATGATTTAACAATACCCTATTTAAAAAGTATTTATAAAGCTGGAATTAATCGATTAAGTATTGGTATTCAGTCTTTTAAAAATGAATATTTAGAAAAAATGAACCGCAGACACAATGCAATTCAGGCGGTTGAATCAGTTGAAAATGCCATTAAAATCGGGATTAATAATATTAGTGTTGACCTAATTTATGGTTTGCCAAAATTAAAAAACGAAGATTGGAATGCTAGTTTAAATCAGGTATTTCAGTTGCCTGTTCATCATCTTTCGGCCTACCATTTAACTTATCACAAAGGAACAGTTTTTTACAACTGGCTAAAAAAGGGAACCTTAAAAGAGTTAGAAGAAACTGA
>CAYZBC010000254.1:3048-5316 GCA_964476535.1 uncultured Maribellus sp. | reverse complement strand
TGGGGTGTTTCAATTGATTTCATTCGAAACAATTTTGGTGAAGAAAAAGCAGCTCATTTTCAAAAAAATATTAAAAAATATAAATCTTCCAATTTGGTAATTCAAAAAAATGGAATTTTTACGCTGTCTAAGAAGGGGTTGTTTATTTCGGATGAAATAATGGCAAACCTGATGATTATATAATTGTTAACCAATAAGTTGAAATAGAAATTCAATAGTATAAATATTGTTAATTCAAATCGCAATATCTTTTATTATTCTATATCTTTGCGATTCTTTAAAAAATAGAGTTTTAATGCAGGTTAAAATAGTTAATAAATCGAATAATGAATTACCGGCTTATAGCACGGTAATGTCGGCGGGTATGGATTTACGCGCCAATTTAGAGCAATCGGTTGTGTTAAAATCGTTGGAACGGAAACTAATACCAACAGGTTTATTTATTGAATTGCCACAAGGATTTGAGGCACAAATTCGACCAAGAAGTGGCTTGGCTTTAAAAAAGGGAATTACTGTTTTGAATACACCCGGAACAATTGATGCGGATTACCGCGGTGAGATTGGAATTATTTTAATTAACTTTTCGCAAGAAGACTTTGTTATAGAAAGTGGCGAGCGGATTTGTCAAATGATAATTGCCGCCCACGAAACAGTGGAATGGAATTTGGTTGAAGCACTGGACGAAACAGATAGAGGTGAAGGTGGTTTTGGTCATACAGGAAAAAAATAAACTTTTCCATGGTTTAACAGTTGTTAGAATAACTTCGAAATCTTGTGTCGGGGTTAATAAGAATTAATATGATGAAGAAAATTATAAATTGGTTAGGTATTATTGTCCTGCTTATTGGTTTTGTTTCTTGTTCAGGAACAAAAAATATTACTGAACAAGAATTAGTAAGTGCGGCAATTGAAATGCCGGTAGAAGAGTTGGAAGAGCAGAAGCAGAAGGAATTCGAGTATTTATTTGTGGAAGCGCTTAAACAAAAAATGTTCGGCAATGCACAAAAAGCAATTCAACTTTTATCGAGTTGTTTAGAAATAGATCCGAATTCTTCGGCAGCAATGTTTGAGTTGGCAAATATTCATGCAGCAAATAACGATTTTACAAGTGCATCTCTTTTACTTGAAAAAGCAATCAGCATTAATCCTGATAATAAATGGTACAAAAAATTGCTGGGGCAAATTTATCAGGAATCAAAGAAATTTACTGAGGCTGCTGATATTTATACTGAGCTCTTAAAAAATGATCCTGATAACATGGAATTTTTATATACCAAAGCTATTTTGTTAGCGAATGCTCAAAAATTTGATGAAGCCATTGCAACTTACGATGTGATGGAAAAACAATCGGGTATTAACGAACAAATTTCGTTGGCAAAACAACAATTGTATGTTACTGCAGGTAAAGTAGATAAAGCTTTTTCAGAAATAGAAAAATTGATTGACTCTTCACCCGACGAACCAAAATATTATGGATTGTTGGCCGATTTGTATCTAAGCCAGGGAGACAATGAGAGTGCATTAAAATACTACAATAAAATTTTGGAAATGGATCCTGAAAATGGGTTTGTACATTTTTCGTTGGCTAATTATTACATTTCTATCGACGATATTGAAAACTCTTTTGAAGAAACAAGAAAGGGTTTTTCCAGTGATAATATCGAAATTCAAAATAAGTTGCAATTGTATATGATGTTAACATCAAATCGCGATAAATCGAAATTAACAAACGAAAGAGAAGAGGAATTAATTCAAATTCTGTTGGAAAAACATCCCGATGAATATTTGGTTTATACTGTTTATGCTGAAAGCTTGATTAAAAAGCAAAAACTGGTGGAGGCTAGAACAGCATATCTTAAAGCATTGGAAATTCAACAAGACGATTACATGATTTGGGAACGGGTGTTGTTTATCGATAATGATTTACAGGATTGGGAGGGTCTTTATAAACATAGCAAAGAAACTGTCGAGCTTTTTCCTAATCAACCACAAGGATATTTTTTACACGCAATAGCGTGTGTTCAGCTCGAAAAATTTGAAGAAACGATATCGGTGTCCGAAGAGGGTTTGGATATTATAGTTGATAATCCACAATTGCAAGGTCAGTTTTTAATGCTAAAAGGCGAAGGGCTATACAAATTGAATAAAAAGCAAGAAGCCTTTAAACTGTTTGATGAAGCTGTTGCTCTGGATCCTGAAAATTACATTGCACTAAATAATTATTCTTATTATTTGTCGTTAGATGGTGGCGATTTAGATAAAGCTGAG
>CAYZBC010000254.1:0-2948 GCA_964476535.1 uncultured Maribellus sp. | reverse complement strand
GGAAATTCTGAAGTTTTGTTGCGAAAAATAAAAGAGCAAAAATATTTTGAAGAGTAAAAAATGATAAGTTTTCGTTCTAAGATTCCGATAATTGTATTTTTATTGATTGTGGTTTGGTTTACCTCGTGCCGCTCTGTTCGTGAACTACCAATCGAAGTGGCAAAACCAATTAGCACTGGAAAACTCCTGAAAAAAGTGGAGCAGAACGCATTTGGATATGAATATTTTACAATAAAGCGTATCAATTGTCAATTTTCGAGTATCGAAACCAAAACCAATTTTAATGTTAGTTTGAAAGCAAAAAAAGATGAAAAAATATTGGTTTCCATTAGCAAATTGAAAATACCTGTTGGCAGGGTTTTATTAACTCCCGACAGCGTAAAATATGTGAATTATATCGACCGAAATTATTTCGTTGACGACTACTCTTATTTAAGTGGTTTTTTGAATATCGATCTTGATTTTGCTACGATTCAATGTATTATTTCGAACAACGCATTTTCGTATCGGAACGACCCCAAAAACAAAGATTTTAAAACATTCGATTCTTTTATTGAGGAAGGAATGCATGTTCTCCAATCAGAAAAAACCAGGAAAATATACAGGATGGACGTGAAGGAAAAAACGGGTAAAATTGAACGCCGAATGAAACGTTTAGATGACGATGCTTTAATACTTCAGAAAATGTATTTTAACCCGGCTAATTTTGCTCTAACTCAATTAATAATAAACGATAAAACCAACGATCGAATAATGAATATGAAATTCGATGATTTTGTTGAAATTCAAAATAGAGATTATCCGGGAATGATTGATATGAGTTTTAATTCAGATAAAAGTGAAGTAAAACTTAAAACAAGAATGAGTGGTTTTTCAACGGAAAAAATAAGTTCGTTCAGTTTTAATATTCCTGAAAAATACGAGCAAATTAAAGTAAATTAGAACTCTGCTACATTCGTAAAAGTAAAAATTACTTCGAATGAGAATTTTGTTTGTTACTGTATTTTTTCTGATTCTCAGTTCAATTTGTGTGGCGCAGTCGATTAGCGATTTACAAAAGAAAAAGCAAGATGCCGCTAAGGAAATTGAATATACTACCCGTTTGCTCAACGAAGCTCAAAAAAATGAGCGTTCATCTCTAAGTCGGCTCCGGTTAATAAACAATAAAATTGGCCAGCGAAACACAATTATTTCAAGCATCAACAGCGAAATAAATCTTTATCAGGAATTTATAGGGAACAATTCCATGGTAATCGAAATGCTTCAAAACGATATTGAGCAAATTAAAAAGGAATATGCAGAGTTAATTCGTTCCGCCTATCGAAATCGGAATGCTTACGACAAGATTCTGTTTTTACTTTCAGCCGAAAATGTTAATCAGGCACACCGCCGGTTTTTGTACATGAAAAAATACACAACTTATCGCGAAAACCAGGCTGAAATTATTTCCGAAATTCAGTTTGTTTTAAATGAAAAAATAGTAAAACTAGAACAACTAAAAGTAACAAAACAGCAATTAATTGGTGAAACACAAAAGGAAGCACAACAATTAACAACTGAAAAATCGCAACAGAACAGGGAATATAAAAAGTTGCAAAATGAACAACGTAACTTAAGGCAGAAATTAAAGAATCAACAAAATATTGAGCAGCAATTAGAGCGACAAATTCAGTTGGTAATTGAAGAAGAAGCACGTAAAAGTCGTGCTTCCGGGGGGTCGGGATTTGTACTAACACCCGAGCAAAAACTGATTGGTGATAATTTTGCTCAAAATAAAAAGAGATTACCCTGGCCGGTTGAGCGCGGAATTATTACAGAACACTTTGGAATTCATCGGCACCCGGTTTTAACCAACGTGGAAATTAAAAATAACGGCATAAATATAGCTACCGAAATTGGGTCGAAAGTACGTGCAATTTTTAATGGCGAGGTTAGTCGGGTTTTTGGCATTTCTGGTGGTAATACGGCGGTAATAATCAGACATGGAAAGTATTTAAGCGTTTATTCCAATTTGCGCGAAGTGGTAGTTAAAAAGGGCGACATAGTATCTATAAAACAAGAGATTGGTGCGGTTTATTTCGATAAAGATGACGGTGATAAATCGGTTCTGAAATTTCAAATTTGGCATGAAAACCAGAAATTGAATCCGGAAGGCTGGATTGGACGGTAGGGGAGAGTAAATTAGTTTTTATCTGAAATGCGAATACGTAAAATGTTGTATAATTATTGTCGTTATTTTTGAATAGACATCAAGGTCCTTAAAAAGTTCTTCAATAATGGGTTACTAATGACATCCTTATTGGAACATTTCAGTTATCATTATATTGTGTCTAATAAAGTTAGGTGAACTCTCAGGATGATCATGAGAGATACTTTTTTTCAGTTAATTTAATTTTTTATTTCCTGCTTTGAAATAACATAATACATAGCAGTTGTAAACAAGTTACGGAACCCAGGAATTGATGCAATGAATTTAATCTGTTTTCGGGGTTTTAATCCAAATTTAGTTTCATAATTTGGATTAATTAAATAGAATGTACGTTTATTTATGGTGTAGTTTTCGTTCTTTAAAATACGTTCAAAACGTTCGATGGATATACCCGTTTCTTTAATTTCCAGAAGTCCTTTGATGCTACCATCTGTTTCACCAAAAGTTTTTAAAATAGCTTTATAAACTGAAAGAGGAAAAAGATGAAAGTAGGGTAGTTTAGAAAGGTATTTACTTTTACAAACTTGTTGGTGGCCTCCAAAAGGATTTTGCCATGGGGGAAATCCAAGAAAAAATTTGCCTTCAGATTTAAGGAAACCTTTAACGAAATCCATAAATTTTTCCTGATTCGGAATATGCTCAATTACATCGCGCATAATTATAATGTCGTATTGCTTTTTTGTTGGATCAACATTGTAGATATCTTCGCAAATTAATTCTAAATTTTTCCTGTTTTTAT
>CAYZBC010000253.1:0-7769 GCA_964476535.1 uncultured Maribellus sp. | reverse complement strand
TACCCTGAAATTTGCAACCATGCTCAACGAAAACCTGATTAGCGTTGGCAAAAGCAACATAAAAGGTTTGTACCTCATTTGGAATATGGTGGATGGCAGGGAGAAAAATGAATTGTACCAAGTTTATGAAAATGTAATTGGTGAGCTGGGATTAAACATCCTGAAAACATTTGTACCCGACTCAAAACGATTCCGACGCGAGCTCAATACTGTACACAAACCAGTGTTCCGCTCGACTCTTTTCCCGGCACACAAAAGTTTACTAAAAGGGAGTAATCTTGATGCTCTGGCTGCCGAAATTCTGCAAATCATTAAACAATAAACATTATGGCACGAATAAAATATAACCCGGATGAAATTAATGAAGATTTTATCATTTCTACCATACAGCATGAGCAACCAGCCTCGGAAAAGCCAAAGGAACAAGCCAAGCCGCAACCGACAATTAAAAAAGACCGGACAGCAAAAGATTATGACTCCCTTTTCATCCGGCAATCGGGAAGTAAAGCACGTTTGGGAAAGCATGTACCCATCCGTCAGGAATACCACGAAAAAATACAGCAAATTGTGCGTGTAATCTGCAAAGATGAGATTTCCATTTTTAACTACATCGACAATGTGCTCTCACAGCATTTTGAGGAGTACCACGCAGATATTGTTAAACGGTACAAAGAAAATATCAAAGACATTTTCATATAAAAACAAAGTATTATGATTGAAACAATTATTGTTGTTGCCCTAATATTTCTTTTCTGGCTTTTAAATGCCAGAAAAAAAGAGAAGAATCCAAGAGCTGAAAAGAAAAAAAGTAACGAAGAGACAAAAAAACAAAAGCCGGAAGAAAGAGAACAAAAGCATAAGAGACCGGATTATGAGACGCTATTTATAAAGAATTCTGAAGTAACCACTGCCTAGGGTAAGCATGTGTACATCCGTAACGATTTTCATGACCATATTTTAAAAATTATACATGTAATTGGCAAAAATGAAATCTCTATTTTTAGTTACATCGACAACGTAATGATGCATCACTTTGATGAATTCCAGGAGGAAATTATCAAAAGCTACAAGGAAAATAACAAGGATATTTTTTAATTGAAAACGTATTGCCATGATTGAGATATTAACTGTAGTAGCTTTATTTTTATTATTCCGGCTTTTGAAAAAGGCTAAGAATAAAAAGAAAGGTTCTTCTGCTGATGAAAAAGAAAATAATTGCCAAAAACAGCAATCTGCCAGCATTGTTGGCGAAAGTCGATTTGTATTGGGTTCTGAAAGAAAAAAGCAAGCTGAAGTAACAGAACCACATTCTGATTCCTCCGGCAAAATGGATATTGAAGTTCCACTGGATTATGAAAGAGAAGATACCGACTTACTGGAAGAACAAGAGGAATTGGAAAGCCTTGGATTGCAAAACGATTATTCGACGAACATAACCTTTGATGAAATGATACAGGTGGTAAACGAAGTTGGAAACATCCAAGACGAAACCACTTCGCAAACCGGAAAACTACTCTACGAAAATGAAAACACCGATTGGGTGGAACAACTAGCATCCTCCAACGAAAACAGCGCTAAGCGAATTACGGCTTTAATTGATTTGCATTTAGAGAAGTTGGTACAATCAAGTTCTGATGTGTAATTCCCTAGAATAGCTTGACAGATTATTACTTTATTTGCTTGAAGAGACTACAAATATAATGGTAATTACTAAAATCTCCATTACTATTTTTTAGTAATACTATTTTATTCATTTCTTATTTTGTTATTCCTGCTTTCAATTAGCCGGTTATAAATCATTTCTAATTCTATGTACATATAATTTGTTATTTCTGAAATTCACTTGATATCCCTTCATTATTTCTTCTTTCATAGACACTTTTTTTGATATACCTTAAACAAGTTTACATCTCAGAAAGATTGTCAATACTGGGTTTTCTTTTTGTTTTCCAATGTTTTTTCATTTGTCCTTTATATAGATGCGCCACAGCAGGAGGCATCATATCACAACTTCGGTGAGGTCTTTTGTTATTGTATTTATTGATAGCTGATTTTACAGCTTCATGTGCCTGATTGTAGTCCAAAAATGTTTCAGCTAAATCGTACTCATCTTTTAAAATCCCATTAATACGTTCGGCTACAGCATTCTCATATGGATCTCCATTTTCAGTCATTGAAATGTTAATATTTGACCCGTTTAAATAGTTTACATAGTCGTTGCAACAATACTGGATACCACGATCCGAATGATGAATCAGCTCTTTCGAAACACTCTCGCATTCCACAGCCATTTTTAATGCATTTAAAGCACCGGTACTTGTTAAATTAGGCCACAGACACCAGCCGACAACCTTTTTTGAGTAATTATCGGTAATTAGCGATAGGTAAACAAATCCTTTGTTTGTACGGATATAGGTGATGTCGCTAACCCACATTTTGCCCGCCGACAATAGTTCAATATCTCTTACAATATTTGGATATTTCCGATATAAATGATTTGAATTAGTCGTTTTTTGCCCTGGCTTGCGACGACGTATCGTTAACCCATGAGCGCGTAAAAGATTATAAAATTTATCTCTTCCATACTTTATAGCATGCTCTTTTAATATAGGCTGCATAAGGAGTAGCATTTTTTCGGTACCCATTCTTTTATGTTCTTCCCGAAGCTTAACTGCCTCTTCCAGAATGAAAACTTCCTCCATTTGCCGTCCCGTTTGTCGTTTTTTATTGTCGTACCAAGCTTGGCGTGTATACCCAAACAGACCACATAAAACCGTCTTTGAAGCCAACGGATACATGTGTGCCAAAATATCTACTGTTTGGGGCCAGACTTTTTTCTGATTTCAAGTTTATAGTCCTTTTCTGCAATATCAATCATAGTGTTGATGGCTACATTCTTCATCTGAGCGAATTCCAGTTGCTTTTCCAACTCTTTAATTCTTTGCTCCAGCTTCTTGTTGTCGGTACGATCTTTTGAACTCATAGCTTCCAAAGATAGATGAATCTCGTCACTGTACTTTGGTTGCCAGTCTCGTTTATAAACTTGAGCAAAATGTATTGGTAATTTGAATTTTTGTCGGGCTTCCTGAATACTAATTTTACCAGAGTCTATTTCCGATACTAACCAACGACGAAAACTTGTTTCATAAACACTGTAATCAATCTTCCCCGGAAGGCAACCTTCCAGATTGTCACTAACATTTGGTGTTACTTTATTCATAATAGCTTAATTGTTGTGTCAAGCTATTTCAGAGTATTACACAGTTAAATTTTCAATTTTCTACAAATCCAATGTTATATCCAAGCTAAGGAGTGGACTGTGCTTAGCTTACATCAATTACGATTAACCGAGATTCTCAATTACATCAACGAAATCTAATTTAATAATTTCCCAGAATTTACCTTTTAAACAAATTGGTTCAAAATCGTTATCGGCATTTTCGAAATTGATAAAATTGGCTATTATTTCTTCCGGGTTGTGCGAATACTCGTAACGTTCTTTATGTAGTTGAAGCATTTGCTCAATGGTATAATAATTTAACAACTCGTGCAAATCCCAAAAGTCTTTTTTCCGTGCAGTACGACTCACTACATCAACTTTCATTGCAACTATTTCATCGAGGTTGGCAAGCCTAATATTATCCTTTTCAATATACTTTCGTATAAACGGGTCGGTATAATACAAATCAAGCTTGATACAGTTGTTTGCTGAGTCTCCAATAAAATATGATTTACCCATGCCAATTATTGCCGTATCTAACGAATCTACGTAATCGAAGCTATTCTTTAGGTGAGCATCTATGGCCGAAAAATCAATATCGCCATAGCCCACATCAGAAAACATATCAATATCAACCGACTTGCGATGCCCAAGTTGTAAACTTAAAGCGGTACCTCCAACTAACCTAAACGGATCGAAAATTTCTTCGGCCATTAACCAATCTAAAGCTGACTTTAATTGCGGAGTTACTGTTTGGTATTGAAGTTCTTCAAACATATTGTTCGCGTAGGGTTTTGTTTATTTTTCTATCGATCCTTACAGAACCGCCTTTAAGTTGCATTAAAACTGTTTTGGTTTCTTCCTTTCCATAAAAGCGAATAATCTCCTTCATTTCCTGCTCGTTACCTCGTTCAAATACGCGTTTTATTATGCTGGTTTTATTCTTTTCCCAATTAATAGATTTAATATCGGTATCCCAAAACAAAACAGGGCGTAGTTTCGATAAGTTAGGATGAATTTGAAGTGCTCGTTTTTTCTTTTCCTGTTCAATATCGAAATATGCTTGCAATATTAAAAAGAAACTTTCATCTACCCCAAGGGCATTACCCAACCTAATCGACAAAGAAGGATTTATACGTCGTTTCCCTTTGGTTATATCTCCCAAAAGTTGAGGAAATTCATTCATTAAAATAGCAAGCCGTCGTTTGGGTAGTTTTCTTTTATTCAACTCCCTTTCGAGGATAATTCCTGGGTGAATTCCTTTAATAAGTGCGATATTTTTATCTAAATTACTCATAATAAAATCTCCTGCAAATATAAACAAAATTGTTTACATTTACATGAAGTAAAAAATTGGATACCATATCTAATGGTCAAGTATCTCCTGCAACTTTATTTCAGAAGTTTTACCGCGTTTTCAGGAACTTCATTATTTCTTTCATCCTGCTGCGAACAGACTTCATATCCTACAAATTTCCTACTCCCCAACGCCAAACCCAGCCACCCACTTCCACTTAAACCCCTTTTAATTTACCCGTGATTTAAGCCTTTACATTTGGTTCAAAAGCAGGAAAAATCCTGCCCAAATATGAACCAAATTGTAAAGGAATGAAAGAAAAAGATTACGGGTAAAACAGAGAATTACTTCCCATTGAGGCGTCTCTTCAAAACAGCAAATTAAAGATTAAATTTTAAGTAAAACTGCTTACCTGATATTCAATCTGGGAGGCAAAAAACATATCGTTATGAAAAAAATCAATTCGTTAAAAACAATATTCATATTATACTTTTCATTATTCGCAACGGCATTGTTTGCCCAGGGCGACGGTTCTGCCGGAATCACCGAAGCAACCGGAATGGTAACCTCGTATTTCGACCCGGCAACTAATCTCATTTATGCAATCGGTGCTATTGTCGGTCTAATCGGTGGGGTAAAAGTATACAGCAAATTCTCCAGTGGCGATCCCGATACCGGGAAAACGGCTGCTTCGTGGTTTGGAGCCTGTATTTTCCTGATTGTGTCTGCTACCATTTTACGCTCATTCTTTTTGTAAGAATCATGGCAAATTATTCAATCAATAAAGGGGTAAACAAACCCGCTGAATTCAAAGGGCTGCAAAGTCAATACCTGTTCATTTTTGCAGGTGGGCTTTTGGGGGCTTTTGTGCTGTTCATCGTTTTGCACCTGGCAGGGATAAACCAGTGGGTTTGTATTTTTTCCGGTGTTATCGTGGCTTTACTTGTTGTCTGGGCAACAATGTCGCTGAGTAAAAAGTACGGTCAGTTTGGTTTGATGAAATTACAAGCGACCAAAAACTTCCCACGCCGAATTATCAACCGTCGGAGTATTCCAAAATTATTCACTACAAAAAGAAAGAAGCAAGCATGAGAAATACATTAAAAACTTCCACCCTTGAAAGTAAGTTTCCTTTGCTTTCGGTTGAACAGGGATGTATCCTCAGCAAGGATGCCGATATTACTATTGCATTTCAGGTGTCGCTGCCGGAACTGTTTACTGTCACTTCGGAAGAATATGAGGCAATTCATTCGGCTTGGAACAAAGCCGTTAAGGTTTTGCCAGATTATTCCATTGTTCATAAACAGGATTTGTACATCCAGGAAAACTACAATACTGAAAATCAAAATCATGATCTAAGTTTTTTGAGTTCTGCTTTTGAACGGCATTTTAACGAGCGTCCCTATCTGAAGCACACCTGCTATCTTTTTCTTACAAAAACAACAAAAGACAAAAGTAGGCAACGGAGCAACTTTAATTCTTTAAGCCGAGGATTTATTATTCCCAAGGAGATTAAAGACAAAGAAGCGATTATGCGGTTTGTGGAGGCAGTGAACCAGTTTCAGCAAATCGTCAACGACAGCGAGTTTATACAACTTACCCGTTTATCGACCGATGAAATTGTGGGAACTGTTAACAATCCGGGAATCGTGGAAAAATATTTTTCACTATCGCAGGAACAAACTACCAGCCTGCAGGATATCACCTTAAATCCGGGAGAAATGAAAATCGGGGACAACACCCTTTTTCTTCATACCCTTTCCGATTTGGATGACTTGCCATCAAAAGTGGCTACCGAAAGCAGATATGAAAAGCTATCGACAGAAAAGAGCAGCTGCCTGCTTTCTTATGCCGCTCCGGTGGGATTACTGTTGACTTGCAACCACATTTACAATCAGTATTTGTTCATCGATAATCATTCGGATAACCTCAGCCGTTTTGAGAAAATGGCACGGAACATGCACTCGCTTTCGAGGTACAGCCGCGCCAACCAGATTAACAAACAATGGTTGGAAGAGTACCTGAACGAGGCGCACAGCAAAGGTTTGATTTCGGTTCGTGCCCATTGCAATGTTTTTGCGTGGAGCGATAAACCGGAGGAACTCCGGCAAATAAAAAACGATGTGGGTTCCGGGCTGGCACTTATGGAATGTAAGCCGCGTTATAATACCGTGGATACCCCAGCCCTTTTTTGGGCAGGCATTCCGGGAAATGCAGCTGACTTTCCTTCTGAAGAATCGTTTTATACGTTTACAGAACAGGCTTTGTGTTTTTTTACAGGCGAAACCAATTACAAAAGCTCTTTATCACCGGTAGGCATTAAAATGGTTGACCGTTTAACCGGCAAACCATTGCACCTCGACATCTCTGATTTGCCCATGAAAAAGGGGATTATTACCAACCGGAACAAGTTTATCCTTGGCCCATCCGGTAGTGGAAAATCCTTTTTCACCAACCACATGGTACGGCAATATTACGAGCAGGGTGCGCATGTACTTTTGGTGGATACCGGGAACAGCTACAAAGGATTATGTGATTTAATTCATTATAAAACAAGGGGCGAAGACGGGGTTTATTTCACCTACACCGAGGAGAACCCGATTGCGTTTAATCCATTTTATACCGACGACGGTGTGTTCGACATCGAAAAAAGGGAAAGCATCAAAACACTTATCCTTACCCTCTGGAAAAGTGAAACGGAAGCTCCGACACGTTCCGAGGAGGTGGCTTTGTCAAATGCGGTTAATCTGTATATCGAAAGGTTAAAATCGGACGGTAAGATGGCTCCGTCTTTTAATACCTTTTATGAATTTGTGCGCGATGAATACACCAAAGTCCTTTCCTCGAAGAAGGTGCGCGAAAAGGATTTTGATGTGGCAAACTTCCTGAATGTCCTTGAGCCTTATTATCGTGGTGGGGAATATGATTACCTCCTGAATTCGGATAAACAAATGGATTTGCTCAGCAAGCGGTTTATTGTTTTCGAATTGGATAACATTAAGGACAACAAGGTGCTTTTCCCAATTGTCACCATCATCATCATGGAGGCGTTTATCAATAAAATGAGGCGTTTACAGGGCATCCGAAAGATGATATTAATAGAGGAAGCATGGAAGGCCATTGCCCGTGAGGGAATGGCCGAGTACATCAAATATCTGTTTAAAACCGTCCGTAAATATTTTGGTGAAGCCATTGTTGTTACACAGGAAGTAGATGATATTATCGCATCGGAAATTGTAAAGGAAAGTATCA
>CAYZBC010000252.1:0-7831 GCA_964476535.1 uncultured Maribellus sp. | reverse complement strand
GTTTATTAAAAATTATCATTTAACTTGTTGTCTAATTTCTGGGGTATATTATATTCAATATGCCGGATTAAAAACATTGGAAAAAAAATCGAAGATAATTATGATTGAAGACCTAATGAAAGGCATTCAAAAAGAGTATGTTAAAGAAGGAAAGATGATAGGAAGCGGATAGAATATTCAATCTTCATAGAATGGAAAACCTAAAACTAAGCGATCAAAATTTCCCTATTAAACTCATATTAATAGTTATTGGGATATTTTTGTTCTGTTCAACTTTAATTGCCCAGCAAAGATTAAATAACGATTTGCAAATACGGCCAAATGACAGGGTTTTAAATGTTAATCCAAATGATTTGGAAGCGGTACAACCCCAACAAGTACCAAATTTAGTTGGGAAAGTATTTCATCCCGATACAGTTGCCAGGTATCTTCGCGGAACAGAATTTATATTGGGAGATGCAACTCAAATTAAAAATAATACAAGAATAGGTTTAATTGTTGAACAGTCGGTAAGGGGAGTTGAGAATATAAATGGTCAAATCCCGATTGATATAACTTATGCAGTCGAAGAACCAAACGATCAATTCCCTGGAAGATTAATTCCGGGAATCATTGATAGGATTCCAGATATTTTACGTGAAAGACAGAAAGTTATTGTACCTCCATTTGTAGGAGAAAGATTTGATTATTACCAGATTGCCGAATTACTTAATGAAAATGAATTGCAAATTGGCGATACCGTTTCTGTTGTTGATGACCAAAATGAAGGGATTGTAATTCGCCAATATCCGGTTGCCGGAACAGAAGTTAATGCTGGCACCCGGGTTATCATTGCTTATGGAGTAGAACCTCGCCCGGAAATTGTTACTTCAAATTCCCCAGACCCGGAAATTGTAACAGTACCAAATTATATAGGTTTGTCTATCGATCGTGCAATTGATAGAATGTCCAACGATCTATTAACACCCGGTGAACTGTTCAAGGAAAATTCAAATGAACCGCAAGATATTGTTATCGGCCAATTTCCTGAGCCGGGAATGCAAGTGGATCCCGGAACCGAAATAACCTTAGTGATTTCAGATGGTCCGCGTAGAGAAGTTCTACCTGTACCTGTTCCACAATTAATTGGGAGATCTCTTCAGGAGGCTGCCGAAATTTTGCGGGAGACTGAATTATTTGTAGGAAATATTCGCGAACAGATTTCTGAAGAACGGGAAGGGACTATTATTCGACAGTCGCCAAGGGCAGGTACTGAAGTAGAGAGGGGAGCGGTTGTAGATATTATTTATTCAATTAATGAAAATATTGATGACATTTCGGTTCCGAATGTTAGAAAAATACAACATGATGAAGCCATTCGAATTATTAAAGAGAGTAGATTAAGTTATTTGGTGAAAAAGGTAAATGAATCGGGATTGCCTGATGGTGTTGTTGCTGATCAGTTTCCCGAACCGGGAAGGATTGTGCCAGTTGGTTCTGAGGTTACCATTTTTGTGCAGAACGATAAAAGCGGTCCACCTCCTTGGATTTATTGGGTCGGGGGAGTTTTGGCAGCTGGAGTTTTGGGTGGATTTTTAGGACGAAAAACAGGAATTCGTAAAAAGAAGCCAATGGCAAAAAAAGATATTTCGGTAGATTTAAAACCAGTATGGGATGCAGGGAAACAAATAATTTCAACCGATGAGAAGAATGTTACGCTGGACCGGATTCATTTGAAATACATTTCCGATTCAGGAACTCAAACTTTAAAAACCAGCTAAAATGCAATACGAAGAAATAACACTGAGCCATTTTTTTAGGGAGCAGGATTGGCACGATGAAAAACTTTCTAAAATTGAATTGAAAGAAAAAGTTACTGAGCTCAAAGCAAAAATCAAGAATAAAGAGCCTCGGTTAAAATGGGATAAAGTTTATCGGGAAATAATAGAAACCAGTTCTAAATTACTAGAGACTAAATTGAAAGATATTCTGGAAAGTGCGTGGGGAAAATATCAAGAGGTAGCACAGTATCTAGATGAAGAAAAATACAATTCGGATGAAACATTTCTGATTCCTATGGTTGAACACATAATTATTTCTGAACATCATCCCAGAATTGAAATTCGAATTGGAGATGTTTATATTGGAAAAATTGATTTTGAAGTGAACCTGAAACTTTGGCTGTCTGGAATTATTTTGAAAATCAACCAGGGTAAAATTCAGGGAGTAAAAGCTGGGCGATGTAAAAGTTCCGGTGTTTTTTTATGCGAAGGAATTACCCTTTTTGAGGATGAGAGTTCAGAGTTTTCATTTTAATATAAACCTGTCTTTGTTTCTCATCATTCAGGCAAAAGCCGGAATCTATCACAGAAATGAGCAATAGATTCCGGTTTGCATGGGAATGACTTTCAATTGTATTACTATGGTTTTTACTTCATCAACTTCTTATATTTCACTCGTTTGGGACCTTCATTTCCCATCCGTTTTTTGCGGTTTTCTTCGTATTCAGAGAATGAACCTTCGAAAAAAGTTACTTCCGAATTTCCTTCAAAAGCCAAAATATGTGTAGCAATTCGATCGAGAAACCAACGGTCGTGGGAAATTACCACGGCGCAACCGGCAAAACTATCCAGTCCTTCTTCCAATGCTCGCAAAGTATTTACATCAATATCGTTGGTTGGCTCATCGAGTAGAAGCAGGTTTCCTTCAGCTTTTAAAGCAAGAGCTAAATGCAATCTGTTTTTTTCTCCACCCGAAAGTACACCACATTTTTTCTCCTGGTCGGAACCATTAAAATTAAATCGACCAACATACGCGCGGGAGTTTGTCATTTTGTTACCCAACATAATTGTTTCAGTTCCACCGGTAATTACTTCAAAAACCGATTTCAAGGGATCTATTGCAGCGTGTGTTTGATCCACGTAACTGATTTTTACGGTTTCGCCAATTTCAATATTTCCTGCGTCGGCTTCCAATTGTTTCATTATTAATTTAAACAGGGTGGTTTTTCCTGCTCCATTAGGTCCGATAACTCCAATTATTCCGGCCGGAGGAAGTTTAAATCCAAGGTTTTCAAAAAGAATACGTTCGCCAAAACCTTTCGAAACGTCTTCCATTTCTACTACTTTATCACCGAGGCGTGGGCCATTTGGAATATAAATTTCTAATTTTTCCTCTTTCTGATTTACATCCTCGTTCAACATTTTATCGTAAGCACTTAAACGTGCTTTCGATTTAGCATGTCGTGCTTTTGGAGCCATTCGTACCCAGTCTAACTCTCGTTCCAGTGTTTTCCGGCGCTTCGAATGACCCTTTTCTTCTTGTTCCAAACGTTTGGCTTTTTGCTCCAGCCACGATGTATAATTTCCTTTCCATGGAATTCCCTGCCCGCGATCCAGTTCCAAAATCCAGCCAGCAACATTATCAAGGAAATAACGGTCGTGAGTAATACATATTACTGTTCCTTTGTACTGTGCCAAATGCATTTCGAGCCACTGAATACTTTCGGCATCCAAATGGTTGGTTGGTTCGTCAAGTAGTAAAATATCGGGTTCCTGTAGAAGTAAACGGCAAAGTGCAACACGACGGCGTTCACCACCCGAAAGTTCATTGACGGGTTGTTCGTCTGGAGGACATTGTAACGCATCCATTGCACGTTCCAATTTACTGTCGAGGTTCCATGCATCCAACTGGTCAATTTTTTCCTGCAATCTGGCTTGTTCAGCCATTAGTTTGTCCATTTCATCAGGATTTTCATAAACCTCAGGCAAACCAAATTTTAGGTTAATATCTTCGTAGGCAGCCAAAACATCAACAGTTTCTTTTGCTCCCTCCTGAACTATTTTTTTTACGGTTTTTGATTCATCCAATTGTGGTTCCTGGTCCAGTAATCCAACTGAATAACCAGGTGCAAATACCAATTCGCCATTGTACGATGTGTCTTGTCCCGCAATAATCCGTAAAAGAGTGGATTTACCAGAACCGTTTAATCCAATAATTCCGATTTTGGCTCCAAGAAAAAACGAAAGTGAAATGTCTTTAATTACAGTTTTGTTGGGTGGGTAGGTTTTACTCACTTTGTACATCGAAAATATTATTTTTTTATCGTCGCTCATTTTATTTGTTTTATTTGATTGCAAAAATACAATAGATTGTTAGATTTTAAGACATAAGATTTCAGATAAAACGGATAAAACAGATTTTGCGAAGAATTAATCTATTTCCTTTTAATAAAAACTAGACAGTTTCTAAAACATATTTCTAAATTTACTCCTGCAATAAAATTTACCTAAAAAACCAACATTATGCAAACCGTTGTAAAAAAAATCTTTCTACTATCAATTCTTTCAGTTTTTGTTTTAAATCCTTTGCTGAAAGCGCAGGAAAAAATTACTTCACCCGAAGAGTATTTTGGTTTTCAAATGGGAACCGATTATAAACTGGCACGCTGGGATAAAATTGTAGATTATTTTTATTTGCTCGAAAAACAAAGCGATAAAATTAAAGTATGGAATTTGGGTGAATCATCCGAAGGTCATCCTTTTTTATTAACACTAATTACTTCACCGGCTAATTTGGCAAATATCGACCAACTTCAGAAAATAAATAAAGAAATATGCGATCCTCGTGGAATATCGGAAGAAGCAATAAAGCAACACATTAGAAGCGGTAAGGCAATTATTTTTCAGTCGATGAGTTTGCATGCCAGCGAAGTTGGTGGCACACAAATGAGTTCGGAACTGGCGTACGATTTACTTACCAAAAAGGATGAAGAAACACTACGAATTCTTGATAACGTACTCTATTTTATGGTTCCCAGTTTTAATCCTGATGGACAGATAATGATAACCGATTGGTACAACGAAACAGTTGGTACTGAGTACGAAGGGGTGAGCATGCCATATCTGTACCATCAATATTGCGGGCACGATAACAACCGCGATGGAGATTATCTTAATTTACCGGAATCGAAATTGATGGCAAAAGCAATGTATATTGACTGGCCAGCACAAGCATACATCGACCATCACCACATGGGTTCGTACGGAGCTCGTTTTTTTGTTCCACCATATTGCGACCCGATTCGTCCTTACGCCGATCCGTTGGTTTGGCGTGAAATTAGCTGGTACGGTGCACACATCGCTTATAAATTGGAAGAAGAGGGTTTTCAGGGTGTACTGAATGCTGCACAATTTTCTGGTTGGGGGCATTTTGGCTGGCACTGGATTACTCCTTTTCACAACATTGCAGGAATGTTAACCGAATCGGCAAATGCAAATTATGCAAGCCCTGTTTATGTTCATCCTGAACAATTAAAGGCTAATACAAGAGCATTTCCTGATTATGAAGCACAATCGACTTTTCCTAATCCGTGGAAGGGTGGTTGGTGGCGCTTGCGAGATATTGTTGAACAACAAAAATCATCAGCCTGGTCGCTGCTCGATTTGGCAGCCAGAAATAAAGAAACAGTTTTAAAAACGGCCTATCTCAAAGCAAAGAACCAAACCGAACGCGGCGCGACCGGCAAAATAAAAACCATTATTATTCCTGCAAAACAACACGACTATCTGACTTCCGTGAAAATGATAAATATTCTTTTACAATCGGGAATTAAAATTCAGAAAGCGGAAAAAGATTTTGTAGCTGAAGAAAAACAATATCAAAAAGGTTCATATATAATTTCGCTGGCACAACCCAAAATGGGTTTAGTAATGAATTTACTCACCGAAACGCATTACGCTGACAATGCCTGGACACGAAGTGAAAATGGTGTTCCAATCAGACCGTACGATTTGGCAACACACACCATGTACGAATTTATGGGCGTAGCAGTTGATGCATTAAAATCGAAAATAAATGAAGATTTTGAAAACCTTGGAAATAAAGATAGAATAGAGGGCAAAGTGGAAAAGGGAAATGCCGGTTATTATTTAGATGGAAAACAAAATGCGGCTTTCAAGGCCGTTAATCATCTTTTAAATGAAGGTATAAAAGTAAAAAGGATTGATGAAAAGTCGGGCACGTTGAATCCTGGTGATTTTATCATAGAAAAAGCTACGAATCAAAAACTTCAAACAATTTCTAGTGCAACCGGTGTTGATTTTAATCCATTAAATGAATTAGATTCTGAATCTGTTCACAGGGTGGAAAGAGGAAAGATTGGATTATTTCAACGTTATTACGGTGGAAATATGGATGAGGGCTGGACTAAACTTTGTTTCGAGAATTTTGATTTTGATTATGAAACTGTAAGGAGTGATGAAATAAGATTGGAAAACCTCAATAAAAATTACGATGTAGTTGTTTTACCCAGCGATTCGAAGGAAGCAATAACCGGGGATTTTAAAGAAGGCAGTCGCGTTAATCCTGAAGATTACCCTGAAAAATACAGAAGCGGAATTGGCAAGGAGGGAACAGAGGCACTAAAAGAATTTGTAAAAAATGGCGGTACTTTGGTGGTGTTCGGCGAATCTTACGAATTTGCAAAAGATGTTTTTGATTTAAAGATAAAGAACGTGACTGAGGGATTGGTCTCAACCAAATTCTATTGTCCCGGCTCCACTTTAAAAGCTGAATTTGACAATACACATCCACTCGGTTATGGTATGCCAGAAGATGGTTTGGTGTTACATCATTCCAGCCCGGTGTTTGAAGTAGAACCGGGTAGATTTAATGAGAATTATAAAACCGTTGTTAGGTATAGCGACAAAAATTTATTAAAAAGTGGCTGGCTAATTGGCGAAAAGAATATCGCTAAAAAATCGGCAATGCTGACAGCTAAATATGGTAAAGGAGAAGTAGTATTAATTGGTTTCCGCACACAGCACCGCAACCAAATGGATGGAACATTTAAGTTTTTGTTTAATACGATTATCAGGTAGCATAAAAAAGATTAGTATTCCAAATATGAAGATGCTTTTAACGTCTGTTTTGGTCATAATTTGGTTATTAGTAAATGCACGAAAAGAGATATGTGCCAATTATTTTCATAATGATTCTATTTTTTGCCATTCTGAAAAGATTATTTTTTAAAGGTTTTCCATTGACCTTAATCCAATGGAGGGGTGAGCAAGCCACCGATTTTCTTCCTTGCATTAAATTGGTAAACCCAATTCCCTTAATATCTTTTTGCTGAATCTTTCCGCCAATTCTTCAACTATATCTGGAGTGTCAAATTGTATAGTGTTAACCCCCGACAACAAGCTATCTATCCTGTCTGCCAATAGCTTATGGTACTTCTTATCTAGCTCTTTTAGCGTTCCAAGGCTAATTATTGTTTGTTGTCTGTTTTTACTCCCTACTTTATAACTATGAACTAACCTATAATAAGTATAATTTATTTTACCTTTTCTATCCGGTTTTGTGATCTTCTTAATAAACATCTTGCAAAGATATAAAACACCCTTAGATATAAAACTCTGTTGGGGGTCTAATTTGTAATCTCAAAAATACTATGCATTGATTATGTGGTATTTACATTTTTGAACAAAATGTAAATAAAATAGCTCATACTACTATATGGCAGACATACTGAATGTTGAGAAAATAATTTTATTATGAAGTGATTTTATTTTGTCCATAATTTTCAAGTTGGGTTAAAGACTCGCTGAGTAATCAGGCGGTTTTTAAGTTCTAAACTAATCAAAGTTCTAGTGGAATAGGGCATCATGAAGCATCTGTCCCGGATGGTCAAGAGTATTCTGCTAAAATAGAGCAATACAGTCTCTGTTACCATATCAACAATTTTGAAGAAAACTATCTAAACCTGTAGCTAGTGTTAAGTTAAGTATGATATGGCGTAAATAATTTGTATCTTTGAATAAAAAATGATAAGATACTGTATTCGTTTAAG
>CAYZBC010000251.1:0-7838 GCA_964476535.1 uncultured Maribellus sp. | reverse complement strand
GGATTTTTAGGTTTCACCAAAACCCGGTCGCCAACCATTATAAATTTCTCAAGGTCTTTTTCTTCAATTACAAGTGACATTTCTTATTTAGTTTTGATAAACAAAGATAGAATTATCTATCAATTTTTTCCATTTTGTTTTGCAGGCGATTTACTTGAATTTTAGGTTTATTCCTAAAAGGGGTTGTTGATGAAAAAATATTCTAACAAGAAAGAATTTTATTTACTCTAATTCAGTAGAATAATTTCGCTCTAAAATAGAACATTAATACTGTTTGTTCGAGAAATCGTTTTGTCCATGATAACTCAAATATCTATTATACAGTTATATAGTGTTTGTTGGTAAAAATAATTTAAAAATATTTAGTACTTTGTATTGCATGGTATTGTCTTTTATGTGTATGTTTGCATAACAAGAAACAGTGCAAAAGAAAGTACAGTCTTAAAAAAAGTTCTATAAAAGTGTAACGAAATAAAATCCGAAGCGTCTTATTAGCAAAACGGAAAACAAAAAAAGCATAAATAAAAAAGTTCAAACGAGAAAACAAAAAATTAAAGTCATGAAACGAGTCAATAATAAAACATCAAAAGATAGCCAAAATAATTTTGGGCGAGTTACATCGAATTCCTTAAAAACAAAAAACTTCAATGAGATGAAAACAAAAAACAATGTTCAGAAAGCAATTTTAAAATCAATGGCCGTAGTCGTAAGTTTTGTATTAATTAGTTTTACAGTAAGCGCTCAGGGTTTTTGGGAATCACTACTCGAGAATAATACTTTCAGCGAAATAGCGATGGCAATGGCAGAAAGAAGTTCTGAAACAAATCAGGCATGGTCAGATGTAGGCAGTACAAGCGATGCAAATGCATTCGTATATTTATTGGAAGAAGAAACAGAAGAGGCATTGGAATTGGAAGACTGGATGACAAACGAAAGCATTTTTACAAGCTCATTTACAATAGAAGAAGAAATTGAGAGTCCAATGGAATTAGAAAACTGGATGTTCGAATCTGAAAATTTTGAAGTTGAGAATATAAATAACGAAACTGAAATACAAAAGAAATATACTACAGAAAAAACAATTGTTGTAGAAAATATTGTCGATAATGAATTAGTGCTGGAATCGTGGATGGTTAACGATAGAGTTTGGGGAAACTAGAGTCTGTGGATATTAAAATAGAAAACGCCGATAAAATTTTATCGGCGTTTTCTATTTTATGTTATTGGATAATCTCCATGAATGTCTGTTAAAACTTCACAGCCGGTTTCGGTAACCAAAATGGTATGCTCGAATTGTGCCGATAATTTATTATCTGTAGTGCGGGCGGTCCAGCCATCTTTTTTATCTACAACAGCCTTTGGTCTTCCTTGGTTTATCATCGGTTCGATGGTAAAAATCATACCCGGTTTCATTTCTGGCCCGGTATTTCTGCGCGAAGCATGATCCACTTGCGGTTCTTCATGGAACTCAATTCCCACACCGTGCCCACAAAATTCATAGACTACCGAATAGCCTTTAGCTTTGGCATAACGATTTATTACAAACCCAATATTTCCAAATTGGTTGCCTGGTTTTACTTGCTCAATTCCTAAATCGAGGCAATGTAAGGTAGTCTCAATTAATTTATCGGCAGTTGGCGACACATTCCCAACTGTAAACATACGCGACGTATCGCCGAAATAACCATCTAGAATTGTAGTAATATCAATGTTTATAATATCACCTTCTTGTAAAACAGTATCTTTCGAAGGAATGCCGTGACAAATTACATTGTTGGGCGAAATACAGCTCGATTTTGGAAAACCGTTGTATCCTTTTGTCGCCGGAATTGCATTATTAGAAAGAATAAATTCTTCAATTTTATCATCGATAAATTCGGTAGTTACACCAGCCTTAACAAATTGTTCAGCATAATCAAGTGTTTGTCCTGCCAATCGGCTACTTCTCCTGATTCCTTCAATTTGCTCCGGTGTTTTTATGATTATTTTTCCCATAAGACTTAATTTTATACAAAAATGAACAAATGTTATTGTTTATCAAAATTGAACAATATTTTTGTAGAAAAGTTTAACAGAAAGACGGAAGACCGAAGTCAGAAGCATTTTTCTCTTCGGTCTTCCGTTTTCGGCCTTCCGACCAAAATTTTCTTAACATGAAGCATAAAAATCACCTTTCAACAAAATCATATTTCATCAATCGATTTGGAAAACTTTCAACGTCGTTTCTTTTTTACCAGATGCAGGACATTGCCTGGGAGCACGCTTCCGTTCTTGGGTTTGGGTTCGATAAATTAAAAGAAGACCAACAATTCTGGGTGCTTTCCAGGTTACGGGTAAAAATTATTCGACGTCCGGAATGGGGTGAAGATTTTACATTGGAAACCTGGTCGAGAGGAGCAGATCGATTTTACGGTTATCGCGATTTCTATTTTGTTGACAAAGCTGGTAACAACATTATTGAGGCTACAACCAGTTGGCTGGTGCTTGATTTGAAATCTAAAAAAATAGTACAACTTACCGATTTTGGAAATTTCCCGACCTACGAAGAGAGTGTGTTTGGCGAAAATGCGAAAAAAGTTAGAGCGCCCAAATCGGAAGACGCTTTACATTTTACACCCGCACTTTTTACCGAAATTGATATTAACCAACATTTCAATACCGGGCGATATTTGGAAAGAATTATTAATAGTTACGATTTTGATTTTCATGAAAAAAATGATTTGGCGGAATTTGAGGTAAACTTTTTAAAAGAGGGAATGCCAACCGATAAGCTCGCTGTTAAAAAGCAATTTTTTGATAAAAATAGTCACATATGCAGCGTTATACGCGAAAGTGATGGTGCTGATTTGATTCGTGCGAAAATGGTGTGGAGGAAAAGAAAATAACTTCTTGCTCCTTATTCCTGCGAAAGAGGGAATCCCAAATTATAAAATGATGAATTTATCTTGTGCAGGAAATAACCGGTTTCTCAACTTTTGTATAATTCAATAATTTGCCCAACCTTTTCTTCCATCGATAAATGCCCGTCGATCCAATAAATTTTAGTGCCCCTTTTTTCCATTCCACGAAACCATGTCATTTGGCGTTTAGCAAATTGATGAATGGCTATTTCGAGTTTGTCAAACATTTCATTATACGAAAGTTCACCAATTAAATGTAGTGTCAGGAATTTATATTCAAGCCCGTAATAAATAAGTTGTTTGGGTGTTAATCCAGAGTCAAGTAATGTTTGAACTTCATTCAACATTCCGTCTTCCAAACGCTGTTTTAGGCGGGTTGTAATTCGATGGCGACGTAATTCCCGGTCGAATTTCACGCCAATATTCAAGCTTTTTACATCTGGAAATTTGTCATCGAACTTCGGATTTTCAGAGTAATATTTTTCAATTTCTATGGCGCGCACGGCACGACGATCGGTTTCTACATCGGTGAAATTGTGCAATTTTGGTTTCATTTCTTTAAGAATCTCAGTCAATTCTGCTAGACTTTTACCTTCCAAATTTTTGCGTAATTCCTTGTTTGGTGGAACTTCAATTAACTTGTAATTTTTTAAAATGGCTTCCAAATACAATCCGCTCCCTCCACACAAAACCGGAAATTTATTTCTGGATTTAATTTCATCGAATACCTGAATGAAATCGGTTTGAAAACGATATACATTGTAATGAACTCCGGCATTTTCAATATCAACCAGGTGTGAGGGAACCTCAACTCCATTTACAAAATAGTCTTCGTAATCTTTTCCTGTTCCCAAATCCATTCCACGATAAACTTGTCGAGAATCAGCAGAAATTACTTCGCCTTCTATAAGCGCTGCCAAATTTGCTGCAATTCCGGTTTTACCGGTCGCCGTAGGACCAAGAATGGTTATTAAGCTGTATGCTGATTTTTCCTTAATCATATTCGATATTAAAACTTCGTAAAGTTAAGAATATTTGAGGATTGAATTAATGATTTGTTGAGAACAAGCTACTCGGCTAATTTATAAAGTTCCTGTACTTTTTAAATTTCAATGATAAAGCACATACTGTAATTAAATAAATCCTGAATAAATTATATTTGAGCCATGAAACGAATGGGAGATATTTTTCTTATTATTCTGATTTTACATTTATTTGGCTGTTCTGAAAAGCTGGATAATCCGGAATTGAAAGTTTTGGCTTGGAACATTTGGCATGGTGGAAACGATGAAACACTGCCTTCGGATGGGAGACCATCAGTTATTGATGTTATAAAAATGTCGAAAGCTGATCTGGTTTTAATGATTGAAACCTATGGTTCTGCCCCAATGATTTCCGACTCAACCGATTTGAATTACCATTTAATTTCGAGCAACCTTTCCATTTATTCACGATTCCCAATTACAAAACAATTGGCATTTCCCGATTCCATTTCAACCTTTAATTTTGGTGGCGTGGAAATTCTGGCATTCGATTCAATTCCTATTGTTGTTTTCGATACCTGGCTGCATTATTTACCCGACACGCGATTAGCTCCAACACATTTGCCAGAGGACTCAATTTTAGCATGGGAGAACAAAGGTTCCCGCGATGATGAGATTTTCAGAATTATAAATTCAATAGAATCATATATCGGGAATAGCGCAAATGTGCCGATAATTTTAGGAGGAGATTTGAATAGTCATTCACATTTAGATTGGACGGTAGCAACAAAAGACACATTTAATCATGGAGGTACAGTGGTAAACTGGACAGTTTCAAAAGCATTAAGCGATGCCAGATTTAAGGATAGTTTTCGTGAAATTCATCCCAATCCGTTAATGGAATTGGGAAAAACCTGGATTTCTGGAATGGATAAAAAAGGTGAGTTTGGATATATGAAAGAAGATCGAATTGATTATATCTATTATATGGGGAATGTGCTGAAACCCACTAATTCAGAATCGTTTGTTTGCCCTCCTGGAGCAAATTTAAAGTTTAGAAATGAGGAAATAATGTATCCCTCGGACCATGGATTTGTGCTAACTACTTTTGAAATTGAAATAAATAACAGAGATTAAATGATAAAAGAAGTGTGTGTTGAAACTTTTGAAGAGGCAAAATTAGCTGAGGAGCGAGGAGCTAGTCGTATTGAACTTTGTTCCGATTTACATTTAGACGGATTAACTCCTTCTTTTGAATTGATGCAAAAAACGTGTTCGGAAGTAGATATTCCGATAATGGTAATGATCCGACCACGAGCCGGAAATTTTATTTATTCTGAACAGGAAATTAATTCGATGAAAACTGAAATTGAACGGGCAAAAAAGGCGGGTGCTGCTGGAGTTGTTTGTGGTTTGCTAACTTCTGAGAATAAAATTGATGTTAAAAATACCCGTATTTTGGTCCAATATGCAAATCTACTTCCCGTAACTTTTCATAAAGCAATAGATGAAATGGAAAATCCGGTGGAAGGTGTAATTGAATTATTGAAAATTGATGGAATCAAACGAATTCTATCTTCGGGAGGAAAACCAACGGCGTTAGAAGGGCAAAAAGTAATTCGTGAAATGATAAAAGTTTCCGGTGATAAAATTACTATTTTGGTGGCTGGAAAAGTATTGGATTCGAACGTAGAAGAAGTTCAAAAGTTAACCGGGGCGAAGGAACTACATGGCCGCAAAATTGTGGGAGAACTTAAGAGAACTGGGCAGTTGCGGTAATCAATGGCAGTCACAATTTTGAAAAAGCTATTAAAATCTAAATAAAACATAAAATGAAAAGACTTATTCTAATTATCCCAATCCTGTTTGTATTTCTTGTCAATGCGCAATACGAACACGAAGTAACAAGTTATACCTGGCCAACCGACGAAAAAGTACTGGAGAAGCTGGATGATTGGCAAGATATGAAATTTGGGCTGCTCATGCATTGGGGAACTTATAGTCAATGGGGAATTGTTGAGTCCTGGTCGATTTGCCCTGAAGATGAAGGCTGGTGCCGGCGTACAAAAGGAAGTAATCCTGACGATTATGTCACTTATAAGAAAGAGTACGAAAATTTGAAGCTTTCTTTTAATCCCGTTGGTTTTAATCCTGACAAATGGGCGAAAGCTGCGAGTAATGCGGGAATGAAATACGTGGTTTTTACAACAAAACACCACGATGGTTTTTGTATGTTCGATTCGAAATACACCGATTATAAAATTACAAGTAAGGAGTCGCCTTTTAGTGTAAATCCGAAATCAAATGTTACCAAAGAAATTTTTGATTCTTTTCGCGCCGAAGGTTTGTGGGCTGGAGCTTACTTCTCGAAACCCGACTGGCATAACGAAAATTACTGGGATCAAAAATTTCCACCGTTCGATAGAAATGTAAATTACGACCCGGAATTGTACCCTGAAAAATGGGAGGAATATGTAAAATTCACACACAATCAAATCATGGAATTGATGACTGATTATGGGAAAATTGATATTCTTTGGTTAGATGGGGGCTGGGTTGCTAAACAATCTGAAGAAGATTTGGCTGCTTACTACAAAAGCAAATTAAATAATACAAAATCGGGATTCATAAAAAACCGGGTAATTAATCAGGATATTCGTATGAGTGAATTGGCAGCCAAAGCCCGCGAAAAACAACCCGGATTAATTGTAGTTGATCGTGCCGTTCCCGGGCCAAATCAAAATTACCTGACTCCCGAAAATCGTGTTCCGGAAACTCAACTTCCTTATCCCTGGGAGTCGTGTATTATTGCAGGTGGTGGCTGGTCGTGGAGTCCAAACCCACAATTTATGACTCCTAAACAAGCTATTCACATGCTTATCGACATTGTTGCAAAAGGAGGAAATTTACTTTACAATATTAGTCCCGGACCAGATGGGAAATGGCCTGCAGGTGCTTATGAATTATTGGATGCAATGGGAAAATGGATCGATGTAAATGGTGAAGCGATTTATTCAACGCGTGCTATCGAACCATTTAAAACCGAAAATGTTTGTTTAACACAGCAAAAAGATACAAAAGCAGTTTATGCCATTTATCTGGAAGAAGAAGATGGAGTTGGACTTTCTGAGTCTTTTGAAGTAAAAGGGATTTTTGCAGCAAAAAATGCAAAGTTGAATTTGTTGGGAGTCAAAGGAAATCTAAAATGGAAAAACACAGATGAAGGTGTAATTGTATTTATTCCGGAAAAAATTCGAAAAAACTTGCCCTGCAATTTGGCTTGGGCGGTGAAGATTTCGGAGGTAAAATAGTTTTGAAGAAAGTTACAAAAGGATGTATTGAGAATTTCAAAATCAAGAATGGATGACATCTTAATACAAAAATATGTCATCCATTTTATATAAATTGAATTCGCTGCTTTCACAGGTTGACTTTTCGTTTCTAGGTGAAAAACACCAAATTAACGCTACATTAATACTTTTGTTTAAAATATGCTGCATAACATGTTTGTTGGAATATACACTACTTTAGCGCGCTGATTTAATAACGCGTTATGAAGTTTGAATTTTCGTTTATAGATAAAAAGCAGGGAAGCATAAAAGACGATATCTTGTCGGGCTTAACGGTTTCTTTAGCATTGGTTCCCGAAGCAGTTGCATTTGCTTTTGTGGCAGGAGTATCTCCGGTTGTGGGTTTGTACGGAGCATTTATAATGGGCTTGGTTACGTCCATTTTTGGTGGTCGTCCGGGAATGATTTCAGGAGCTACCGGAGCGATGGCCGTTGTTATGGTTAGTCTAATTCAGCAAGGAAATGCATTGGGCCAACCCGGTGAAATGGCAGGACTTCAATATCTTTTTGCCGCTTTGATATTAGCTGGAATCATTCAATTACTGTTTGGTACTTTTAAACTTGGAAAATTTATTCGTTTGGTTCCACATTCAGTAATGATGGGA
>CAYZBC010000250.1:2997-7858 GCA_964476535.1 uncultured Maribellus sp. | reverse complement strand
CATAATCTATTATTTGTTAAATATAAATTACAAAAAAAGTATGCGTTTGCCCTGGGTGTATAAGGAGTATTTTTGTCGTATTTCCAAATAATGGCATCACTTTCCGTGATGTCATCTTTTGCTTTGGCTAAATCAATGGCTTGCAAAGCACTTCCTCTGAAGCCACTCATAACGAATAATATTCCGTCTTCGAAAATCGGATTTGGAATCACATTTCTGGTTAATCCGGTACTTGTCCAAATCAATTCACCTGTTTCAAAATCATTACCTCGAATATTGGTTGTTGCACTTGTTATTACCTGTGTTCGGTTATTCATTTCTACTACAAATGGCGACGACCAGGAAGTTCTTTCATCTCGCGCCAGTTTCCATTCTTGCTTACCTGTTTTTTTGTTTAGTGCATATAAAAACGATTCTCCTTCGTGATCCCACTGAATAAAAAGTTTTTTTTTATATAAAAAAGGAGAACTGCCTTCGCCAAAACTCATGTGTTTTTCCATTTGACCAAAGTCTTTTTGCCAGAGAATCTTTCCTTCAAAATTAAGGCAGTAAATTCCTCGTGATCCAAAGTACGCGTAAATTAGTTCCCCATCGGTGGCAGGTGAATTAGAAGCCCAACTGCCCAGTTCGTGAGTACTTTCAAGTGGCAATTCCCTGGCCACAGTTGTTTCCCAAATAATTTTACCGTTTTCTTTGTTAACAGATATTACTTTATATTCGTGAATTAGATCTGTTTGAGTTCCAGACATTCTTCTTTCTCCTTCACTTCGCGTATCGTCCAATTTTTTTTCCTGTTTTTCATCGGTTGCGATAGCAGTTTGAACAATGATCTGATTCCCCCAAACGATTGGAGTTGCATGTCCTTTCCCGGGAATAGGAGTTTTCCACTTCAAATTTTTTGTTTCACTAAAAGATATGGGAGGATTTCCTTTAATCGCTGCGCCGGTTCCAAGCGGACCACGCCATTGCGACCAGTTATCTGCTTCCTGTTGCTGGGCAAAACCAGGAAAATTTAATGTGATAAGAAATACAAATGTGAAAAGTAGTTGGAATGTTAATTTGGTTTTCATGATAAAATAAATTAGCAGTTTATTCCTATTCAGACCCAAATGCCAGATTTTGGTTTAATCTAATTGAAACAAATTTGTTTAGAAAATGATGAATGGTATTTCACCTGCTATATTGTGTCTTCGGTTTTTTCTTTTGAGATTTTTCTAATTTTAATATTTAAATATGCGAACAGAATTGTTATTAAAGGACTAATTATATTGAAAAATGCATAAGGTGCATAAGACCAGGTATCGACTCCCAGCACTCGCGACTGGGTTGCACCACAAGTATTCCACGGAATTAAAACTGAAGTCATGGTTCCACTGTCTTCCAATGTGCGACTCAATACTTCTGGTTTCAATCCTTTCTCTTCATAATTTTTTCGATACATTCTACCAGGTACAACAATGGCAATATATTGGTCTGAAGCAGTTACATTAAAAAAGATACAAGTTGCAACCGTTGATGTTACAAGGCTTCCAGTGCTTTTTGCATATTTTATGATGGGTTGCGTGATTCGTTTTAACAATCCCGCCGATTCCATAATTCCACCAAAAACCATCGCAGAAAGAATCAACCAAATGGTATCCAACATTCCGCGCATTCCGGAGGTTCCAAGTAATTCGGTAACCGTTGCATCGGATGTATTTATTGAAATGTCGCCAAACATCGATTGCATCACAGAAATGTAAGAGGCTTTTGCGTAATTGTCAACAACTCCTGCAATCTCTTTTATGATTTCGGGCTGAAAAATAACACTGAATATTGCCCCAAGTAAAGTGCCGGCAAACAATGCCGGAAGAGGAGGAACTTTCAAAATGATAATTGTTATGAGTAGAACCGGAACAAAAAACAGAAGTGGGCTGGTATTAAATGTACCGTCAATAGCATTTTTAACATTTTCGACATCGACAACCGCTCCTGAAAAATCGTATCTGAATCCCATAATCAGGAATATAATTAAAGTTATTGTCAACGAAGGAATTGTTGTATAGGCCATATAACGAATGTGAGTAAACAAATCGGTTCCTGCCATTGCTGGGGCTAAATTTGTTGTATCGCTCAATGGCGACATTTTATCACCAAAATATGCTCCGCTAATAATTGCCCCGGCAACCACAGCTTCATTCATTCCCAATGCTTTTCCTATGCCGAGTAATGCAACTCCAATGGTTGCGATAGTTGACCACGAACTTCCGGTAGCCACACTAACAATGGCACTCACAACAACTGCGGTTAACAAAAATAGCTTTGGATTTATAATGTCTAAACCATAATAAATCATTACAGGAACAACTCCGCTAATCATCCAGGTACCTGCCAGCGATCCAATTAGTAATAAAATTAAAATAGATGGCATTGCAGAACCAATAGTAGAAACTATTTTTTCCCTTATTTCACCCCATTTATATCCCAGTCGATGGGCAATTATGCCGGCAATTGCAGCTGCCACCAAAAGTGCAATTTGGTTCGATCCCGACAATGTATCTTCAAAAAGAAAAACATTCAGGGTTAACAAAATAATTAAAATTAAAATAGGAAATAATGCTCCGAGGAGAGTAGCTTCACGTTTCATGTAGAATATTTTCAATTGCAACTAAAAAGAGCAAACTAATACATTTATATTGAATATGATAATTATCTGAATATTTTTATCGATTTGCGCTCAAATTAATTTTCGGTGGCTACTAATAATTTATTGTTTATATCTTCGTTTCTTTTTAATTGAATGAAAATTGTATGAATAGATTTTATCTGAATTTTATTGTAATTACTCTTATTTTATGTTCAATCGCTTTTTTGTCGGTGGCTCAACGAAGCAACGGTTTGGCTGTTGAAGGTAAAATTAGCGTTGAAGAGGGTAGTGTTGAAGGTGCAATTATTCAGATGTACCAAGATGGGCGTCGGCTGGACAATTATGGCGTTGGTGCGGATGGACATTACAAGGTAGAGTTGAATTACAACCATAAATTTGAATTAGTTTTTGAATTGGAAAATAACTTTTCTCAAAAAGTAGCAGTTGAAACTGCCGTTCCAAATACTGTTTTACAATCCGATCCAAAATTTCCACCCTTTCCTATAAATGTGAACCTGTTTGCCGAAATCCCGGGAATTGACAAATCGTTTTCGGAAAAAACAGTACTTAAAATTTATTACAGTCCCAATGTCGATAATTTTATTTCTGAACTTTATTATAACGATGCCCAGATTAAAAAACTAATTGACCAAGCCATTTTGCAATCGAAAATGATTGGCAAAGAAGCCGATTATCTTTCAAAATTAACCCGAGCCGAAATTGCAGAATTAAGAAAAGAATACAATCAATTACTGGAACAAGCTGGTGGTGAATACAGTAACGAAAAGTTTTTGGCAGCGCTCGATGGATTTAAAGCTGCCAGTAAAATATTTCCAAGCGAGCAGTTTCCGAAAGATCGGATTGCAGAAATCAACGATTTACTTGGAATAATAATGGCGGCTTCTGAACTGGATAAAGCACTGGCCGAAAGATTTACCAGTTTAATTCAGGAAGCCGATTTATTGTTTAGTCAGGAGAAATATTCCGATGCGCGAAATTCTTATAACCGGGCACTTTCAATAAAACCCACTGACAGTTATGCACTGCAGCAAGTTCGTTTAATAAACGATTTGTTAAACAAACGACAAGTTGAGGTACAGTACAAGGATTTTATTGCACAAGGAGATAATTCTTTCCGGCAAATATTGTATAACGAAGCCATTGTTAAGTATCAGAATGCGTTGGGTTTAAAACCAAATGAGAACTATCCAAAATCTAAAATTGAAGAAATAAATGGAATTTTGGCTGATCAGGCTAAAAATCTGGAGAAACAGGAAAATTATGAACAGGCTATGTTTCAGGCAGAAAGTTTGTTTGAAAAGCAGTTTTATGAAAAATCCCTGGCTTCGTATCAAAATGCACTAAAATATAAAACCGGGGATCCTGCTGCAACTCAAAAAGTTGATGAAATAAGGATTATTATGAAGGAGATTGCCGATAGGATGCAGTACGATATATTTATAAAGGAAGCCGATAAATCGTATAAGAAAAAACTCTATCCGGAGGCACTGAATAATTATAAAGAAGCATTCGCATTGTTCCCCGATGAATTGCATCCTAAAAATAGAATTCAGGAAATCAATAAAATTCTGGATCTGAAAGAGAGTTTTGCAGATTTGGTTTACAAAGCAGATAACCAGTTTATTTCTGAGAATTACGATGCTTCAAAGTTGTTGTATCTGCAAGCATTGGAAATTCGCAGCGACGATAAGCATTCTGTTGATCGGGTTCGGGAGATCGATGGATTACTTACCTCTCTGAGCGTGGAAGGAAAATATACTGCCCTAGTGGCGCAAGCTGACGAACTGTTTTCCGGAAGTAATTATGAAAATGCAAAAAGTAAATACACCGAGGCTTTGGGAATAAAACCGAGAGAAAAATATCCTAAAGATAAGGTTGCTGAAATCAATTCGATTTTGCAACAAATTGTAAAAACCAATCAGCAGTATCAACAAGCTATTGCAAAAGCTGACGGGCTGTTCCAACAGCAAGATTACACAAAAGCAAAAACTGCATTTATTGATGCCGGTCAAATAAAACCGCAAGAAACATATCCACCCGAAATGATTAGCAAAATCGATGGATTAGTTGCCGAACGAGCTCGAATTTTAGCTGAACAACAAAGCGAAGAGCAAGCTCGTCTGGCTGCTGAAGCAGCAGCAGAACAGGTACGTTTAGCTGAAGCCGCCGCTGCAGAACTTGCCCAACTTGCAGCACTGCAAGCAGAAAAAGACA
>CAYZBC010000250.1:0-2897 GCA_964476535.1 uncultured Maribellus sp. | reverse complement strand
CGGCACTAACAATGAAACCCGAAGAAACTTATCCACAACAAAGGATTGATGAAATCGGAACTTTGCTGGCCCAACTTTCAGCCGCTCAAAAAGCTTACGAAGATGCCGTAAAACGTGGCGACCTTGAATTCCGCAGAGAATCGTTTGATGCTGCAAAAACAGCTTTCAACGATGCAAAATCTGCAAAATCAGACGAAATTTATCCCGATGAAATGATTGCGAAAATCGACTCGATTGTAACAAATCGTGCCCGATTGGCAGAAGAAGCCGCCGCTGCAGAACTTGCCCAACTTGCAGCACTGCAAGCAGAAAAAGACAAAAACTACAGCGATGCAATTACTCGTGCAGATAATTTTTTTAATGAAACGGATTACGAAAATGCCCGAAACGATTATCGTTCGGCACTAACAATGAAACCCGAAGAAACTTATCCACAACAAAGGATTGATGAAATTGGCAAAAAATTATCGGAATTGGAATTGGCTAGAAAAACGCAGGAATTATTGGATAAAAATTATGCCAATTTAATACAACAAGCTGACCGTTTTTTTACTGCTTCAAATTATACGCAGTCGAAATTGAAATATGGAAATGCTTTGGAATTAAAAGCGGAAGAAACTTATCCAAAAGAGCAGCTCGTGGAGATTGAAAAGATTTTAAAACAACAGAAATTGGATGAAGAGTACCGTTTAATTATTGTTGTTGCTGATGGATTTTTCAAAACAGAATCGTACTTGCAAGCTAAAATGGAGTATGAAAATGCATTGTCATTAAAATCAGAAGAACAATATCCTAAAAGCCAAATTCGCAAAATTGACGATATACTTCAAAAGGAACAGCAACGGATATTGGCTGAAAAGGAAACGGCTGAAGATTTGAAGCGTCGAACCGAACAAATTGCGCAGATAAATAGTGAAATTGATGCTCAAAATGTGGAAAGTGAAGCAGGATTAACAAACCTTTTCAACCAGTTTATTCTGAAAGGTGATGCCCTATTCACCAGTAAACAATATAATGTGTCTCGGGCATGGTATTACAAGGCTTTAGATATTAAACCGACTGAATCGCACCCAAATCAACGTATTGCAGAAATAAACAGGTTGATTGGTAGTTTGTTGTTAAGTCAGCTCGACCGCGATTATCAAGGTTTTATTGATTTGGCAGATTCAACATTTAGAAACAATGACTTGGCAGTTGCTAGGGGTTGGTATAATCGAGCTTTGGGTGTAAAAGGAAATGAAGTTTATCCGAAAGATAAAATTGCAGAGATTAATGCTAAAATTGCGGAACGAATGGCGGGGCAAGCGGGACAGCAGTTTGAAGAAAACGTGGCAAAAGCTGCCAAAGCCTTTGATGAAAAAAACTATAATGTAGCTCGTTTCTGGTACAAAAAGGCTTTGGAATTGCGCCCGAACGATGTAGCTGTGAATACGCGATTGGATGAAATTCAGGAGGTGTTGAAATAAAAAATAATGCAAGTTCATCAGGTTTTTGGAAATTTGATGAATTTGTAATTTGATTCAAAACTGGAGTTGGCCGAAGATGCGTAGTTGTTATCCGCTAATCTTTGTATTTAAATTCTGAAATCCTTCACCCAAAATCTCCTTGGCATCCATAATTGTAATGAACGCATCGGGATCTATTTGGCTGATGAATTCTTCTAAAATGGCCACTTCGCGTCGGCTTACAACGGTGTAGATTATCTGCTTTTCTTCACCTGTAAACATTCCTTCCCCTCGTAAATAGGTTCCACCACGCTCCAAATCGTACAGAAGTTTGTTTTTAATTTCGAGGTGTTTATTAGATACAATTAACAATGCTTTGTTGTAATTAGCTCCTTCGATGGTCATGTCAATGGCTCGTCCCGAAATGTAGATAACTACCCATGAGTATAGAGGAATGTGCCAGTCTTGAAAAGCAAATAGTGCGAGTAAAACAATTACCGAGTCAACATAAATCATAAGTTTTCCAAGTTGGAGGTGGGTATATTTTGCAATAATCATGGCAATAATATCCGAGCCACCTGAAGTAGCACGCGATTTAAAAATAAGTCCTAGACCAAAACCGATTAACACGCCACCAAATACAGAAGAAAGTAGAACATCGTCAACAAGAGGTATATTTCCGTTGGGGCGGAGATAAGTAATTCCATCCATAAATACAGATGTAAGTATAAATCCAATTACTGTTTTTATGCCGAAACGAGGTCCAAGAATTTTTATTCCGGCTATGGTAAGCGGAATGTTTAAAACGAGACCAAACAAACCAATTGGAATTCCATCGGGCCAAAAAGGAAAAACACCTTCGGTTAAATAGTGTACAACAATGGCAATACCGTAAACACCGCCGGGCACAATTTTATGTGGTGTTACAAAATAAACGAAGCCGGCCGCGAGAATAAATGATCCGATAAGAATAAAAAAGTAATCTTTTATCCAATTTTTACTAAATATTTTGTCTGTTACAAGGAAAGTCATGGTTTATAAAATTTTGTGTAAATCACACAAAATAAAAAATAAAAATTTGTGATAATTATCATCGAAAAAGGATTGCGTATAAAAGGAATGTTTAGAGAATTGTTAAAATGAAAGATTGAAAAGGAAAGATGGATAGGCTTATAATTAATCCAAAACAAAACGGTAGGAGATGGTTCCCTGTTGGAATGCCGGAGCACTTTCGTCTAAATTAAATTTTGTTTTTAATGCAGCAGTTTTGGCTGCATTAAAAAATTGTTGGTTCATTATTGTAGTCCCCCGTGCGCCGGGTTCGGCAGCAGTAACTTTGCCATATTTATCAACCGTAACTTTTACAACCACAGTTCCTGCATCGTTTCCCGGATAGTTGGGTTTTGCCAAAGAGGTTGCCGTTCTTCCGGTTAAAGCGTAAGACACTCCTGA
>CAYZBC010000249.1:0-7868 GCA_964476535.1 uncultured Maribellus sp. | reverse complement strand
GGTTAAAAAATATTTTAATCATATCGATATTAAATATGCTGCGTAAAAATATCTCGTTTAATTCCCGTCGGGTTAATAATAGAGAACATGTATGGGCAAAATCACATGGTGGTTTTGCAGATATATGCCCAATGGATAGCGATGCTTTTAATATACGCCCAGCAGATGCCTCAGTTAATATGGACAGGAGCAATAAAGATTTTGTCAATGTTCAACCTAGTGGAATACAACATTCGGAAGCAACAGAATGTTGGTATAACAGCACTGCATGGGAGCCAGGTTCTGCTACCAAAGGACAAGTTGCCCGAATCTTATTTTATATGGCAACAAGGTATGAAGGCGATAATGGAGAAATGGATCTTGAAGTAGTTGACAAATTAGATACATATTCATTACCTGAACATGGTAAGCTTGCCGCTTTGCTCGAATGGAACAATCAATACCCTACTTCGGATCTGGAGCGGCAAAGAAATGAACGCATCTTCCAAATCCAACAAAACAGAAATCCTTTTGTCGACCATGCTGAGTTTGCCAATTATATTTGGGATAACCAGTCACCGATTGGGGTCATCGTTGAAAACTTTAGTATGTCCCCTAAATTTCCAAACCCTGGCAACGATGTTCAAATTTCGATAAAATTATCGTCAGTTTCTGATTCTCCTGATAATGTTAAACTATTTTGGGGGAAAACATATGATTCTGAAGAAAATCAGACAACCTTGGTTGCCAATGAAAATATTTTTTCAGTTTCTGTCAACTTATCCGATTTTCAAGCACTAGAAATGGTATATTTTAAAGTTGAAACCACTAAGGATGAAACAAAAAAATATACAAGAGGAACTTTTACCTTCCCAAAAGCAAAGGAAGATATAACAATAACCTCTATTGTTGATATTAAAGGTGACGAAACCGAATCTCTTTTAAAAGGTAATATTGTAACGGTCACAGGAAGAGTATCTGCTAATTTTGACGGAATATTTTATATCCAAGACGGAGATAATCTTAGAAATGGTATTTGCGTATACTTGTCTCTTAAAACAGGAGAAATTGGAGATAGCCTGGTGCTTACAGGAGAAGTGTCAGAGTATGCAAATCTAATGGAATTAACGAACATCAGTTATTTATATAATTTTAAAAATAATTCACACGTTGATCCTGTGGAGATTTCTATTAATGATATCAATGAAAACTATGAGGGAATGCTGGTGAAAGTTAAAGATGTTACATTTGAAAAAGGAGGAAACACTATCTCAAGCACTAATGACAGTTATATTTTTTCTAACGAGGACGGAAGCTCAGTTATCTTTTCAAAACAAGACTCAAGGATTGCTGTGGAAAAATTACCAACAGGTTCTATAGATATTGTTGGAGCTGTAAGCCAGTATAACAGTACCTATCAACTATTGCCTAGGGATATAAATGACTTTTTAATTTCAACTGGTAATTCTCAACAAAATCTGGCAAAAAGCTCTATTGAAATTTTCCCGAATACAGCAACATCAGTTGTTAAGATAAATACCGTAGAAATTATTGATTACATAAAACTGTTTAACTCATCTGGGCAGTTAGTATTGTTTGAAACTGGGAATAAAAGGGAAGTTTATGTAGAAAAACTACCTGCCGGTTTATATATGTTAGGTGTCTCTATTCAGGAGAAAGGTACAGCTTTTAAAAAGTTTTTAAAACGAGATTATCCTTAATAGTATCTATTTTTTGATTCGTAAATAAACAATTAAAACTTATCGCTGTTTTTTATTACAAGAATTTGTATTTTTACGATCCAATTTTACCGAAATCTACAGTTACTATAAAATGAAACAGCAGTACTTAGAAATGTTGGAAGCGAAAGGATTTATCGAAGAACCGATTGATCCGAAAATCAAACTCGTTGAGGAAATTAACCGTTTGAAAAAGGAGAAAAATGCTGTAATTCTAAGCCATTTTTATGTTGAAGGCGAATTACAGGACATCGCCGATTATGTCGGCGATAGTTTAGGATTGGCTCAGGCAGCTGCAAGCACCGATGCAGAATTAATTGTTTTTGTGGGTGTACATTTTATGGCCGAAACAGCAAAAATTATAAATCCTTCCAAAAAAGTAATTCTTCCCGATTTAAAAGCCAGTTGCTCGTTGGCAGAATCTGCTCCGGCTGATAAATTTGCAGAATTCAAAGCCAACTACCCCGATCACAAAGTGGTTACTTATGTCAATGCTACGGCTGCCTTAAAAACCATGTCGGATGTTGTTTGTACTTCGGCAAATGCAAAAAAAATTGTGGAAAGTTTTCCTAAAGATCAGAAATTGATTTTTGCACCGGATAAAAACCTGGGTAATTACCTGAACAGTATTACTGGCCGCGAAATGGTTTTATGGGATGGCGCTTGTATGGTGCACGAACAATATTCAGTTGAAAAAATAGCGAATTTAATGGACGAACATCCTGATGCTGAATTTATCGCACACCCTGAATGTGAAAAACCGGTTTTGCTGCTGGCAAAACATATTGGTTCTACTTCTTCGCTTTTAAATTACGTTCAAAAAAGCGACGCCAAAAAATTTATAGTTGCTACTGAAAGTGGGATTCTTCACCAAATGGCCAAAGTGTGCCCCGACAAAATTTTTATTCCCGCACCTTCAATCGATTCTACATGTGGCTGTAACGATTGTTCGTTTATGAAATTAAACTCACTTCAAAAATTATATACTTGTTTAAAATATGAACAACCTGAGGTTTTGCTATCCGAAGATGTAATTGAAAAAGCAAAAATTCCGATTCTGCGAATGTTGGAAATTTCAAAATAAAATTGAAAGTTTCGTATCTTATTTTTGCAGGAGTTACCTTGTAAAATACAATTTTCAGACAAAATATATTACCAGATATAAAATAGAAAATCCCAATCCATAGCCTGCAATAATTTGATTGAGGTTGTGTTTGTTTAAAATTAAGCGGGCTGTGCCTACCATTCCAGAGATTATAATTACCGCGATAATTGTCCAAACCGGATTAATTCCGCTGCGAAAAGAAAGAGCCAGAATGGTTCCGGTTGTTCCACCAATAGCTGCCATGTGGTTACTTATTTTCCATCTAAACGAAATAAGCAGCAATGCCACAATTACCAGTACGGATGCGACTAAAAACAGTTTAAAAACCGGAAATGCTTCCATTCTTCCTAAAAGAACAAAACCCATATAGTAAAAAATAGCCGATGACAAAAGTGGAATAACCCTGTCTTGACTTTTCTTCATTGAGATATCGAATTTGGGATTAAGCGCCAAAATAGCAACCGAAATAATTGGTAAAATACCTGTTGAAAAAAGAACCACTAACAAAACAAAACGTTTGGCTTCCCAGTTGAGCATCGAAAAATAAAATCCTGAATTAAAAATTAGAAAAAAACCTAAAGTAGGAATAAGTACCGGGTGAAAAATAATGGAAATAATTTTTGCAAGTTTAGCTGCCATATTATAGTTCTTTTCTAAGTCTGGCCACCGGAATACCAAGTTGCTCCCGGTATTTCGCAACTGTTCTTCGGGCAATATTGTAAGTCTTTTCCTTTAGTATTTGTGTTAATTTTTCGTCGGTTAGTGGTTTGCGTTTATTTTCGTTATCGATACACTCGTGTAATATTTTTTTTATTTCGCGTGTCGAAACTTCTTCCCCATCATCTTTTTGAAGTCCTTCAGAAAAGAAATATTTTAGTGGATAAATGCCAAAGTGAGTTTGAATGTATTTACTGTTGGAAACTCTTGAAATAGTAGAGATGTCCAGGTTAGTTCGTAATGCAATATCTTTTAAAATCATGGGATGCAATTTTGTTTCATCGCCATCCTTAAAATACTCTTTTTGAAAATTAATAATCTCAGACATGGTGAGCAAAAGTGTAGTTTGCCTCTGTTGAATAGCATCGATAAACCATTTTGCAGAATCGAGTTTTTGTTTTACAAAAAGAAGTGCTTCACGGTTGTTCTTATTTTTATTTTTGTGGCTTTCGCCCATCGCATGAAGCATTGCAAGGTAAGTGTCGTTTATTATTAAATTGGGCACGTTACGTTGGTTGAGCGACAGGTTCAACTCGCCATCCTCATTGTCGAGAATAAAATCGGGGACAATGTGCTGATTCGATTTATTTAACGGATTACTATACGAACTGCCCGGTTTAGGATTGAGCTTTAAAATCTGCTCAATACCTTGTTTTAGTTCCTCGTCAGAGAGATCGAGCTTGCTTTGTATTTTGCTGTAATGTTTTTTTGTAAATTCAGGAAAAAAGGTGGTAATAATTTCTTTTGATAAAGCTAGATTGTCGCCTTTTTTTCTCTTTAGTTGATTTATAAGGCATTCCTGCAAATTGCGGGCACCAATTCCAGGTGGATCGAATTTCTGAATTTCTAAAAGAATTTTTAACAGTAAATCTTCTGAAACATCCATGTTTTGGTTAAAAGCCAAGTCATCGGAAATAGACAGAAGATCGCGCCGGAGATAACCATCGTCATCAATATTTCCGATAATGTATTCGGCCAACTGTTTTTCTTCTTCCGAAAGGTTTGCTAAACTAAGCTGCTCGTATAAAAATTCGTGAAAAGTAGTACCAACTGAAAAGGGTAATTCAACAAATTTGTCGTCTTTCGAAAAGTTATTGGCATTTAATTTATACGAGGGAATATCTTCGTCTTCAGCGTAATAGTCTTCGAATGTAAATTCGTCGTTGTCAACGTCTTTTTCTTCTTCCTGCGAGCTATCTTCATTTTCAGAAGATTCGGGATTGTCCGATTCTAATTCAAGCACCGGATTTTCTTCCAACTCCTTTTTAATGCGTTGCTCCAATTGTAAAGTCGGGATTTCCAGAAGCTTTATTACCTGTATTTGTTGAGGTGAAAGCTTCTGAAGCAATTTCTGTTGTAAAGATAATTTTTGCTCCATTTCCCGTTTATTAATACCGTAAATTTAGTATTTTTTTTGGAGTGTATGGCCTAAAAGACATTTTAGAAATCAGCATTTTTGGGTGTGCGGGGAAAAGCAATTACGTCGCGAATGTTCCCCATTCCGGTGATAAACAAAATAAAACGTTCAAAACCAAGTCCGAATCCACTGTGTTCTACCGAACCAAATCGGCGGGTATCTAAATACCACCACATTTCTTCAGCCGGAATATTCATTTCTTTCATTCGGGTTTCCAGTTTTTCGAGGTTCTCTTCCCGCTGCGAGCCGCCGATAATTTCGCCAATTTGTGGGAACAAAACATCCATGGCACCAACTGTTTTGCCATCGTCGTTTTGTTTCATGTAAAAGGCTTTTATGTCTTTGGGGTAATCAGTTAAAATTACGGGGCAATTAAAGTGTTTTTCAACCAAATAACGTTCGTGCTCGCTTTGCAAGTCAACTCCCCATTCAACCGGAAACTGGAATTTTTTCTTTTTGTAAGGTTTTGAGTTTCGTAGAATATTTATTGCTTCTGTGTAGGTAATTCGAATAAAATCGTTGTTTAAAACAAACTCCAATTTTTCAATTAAATCCATCGAACGTTGGTCTTGTGGCTTGTTTTTTTCCTCTTCTTTTAAACGAACTGCTAGAAACTGAAGGTCGTCCATGCAATTGTCAAGTGCATATTTAATACACGATTTTAAAAAATCCTCAGCCAAGTCCATGTTGTCTTTCAAATTGTAGAAAGCCATTTCTGGTTCAATCATCCAGAATTCGGCAAGGTGTCGGGTTGTGTTCGAATTTTCAGCACGGAAAGTTGGCCCGAAAGTATAAATCTCTCCCAATGCCAATGCTCCCAATTCTCCTTCCAACTGACCTGAAACGGTAAGGTTTGTGGCTTTCCCAAAAAAGTCCTGACTGTAATCAATTTCGCCTTTTTCGGTTAAGGGCAGATTTTTGGGATCGAGTGTACTTACCCGAAACATTTGCCCGGCACCTTCTGCATCGCTTGCAGTTACAATTGGGGTATGTAAATAGTTAAATCCCTTGTTATTAAAATAGTTGTGAACGGCAAAAGCCATGGCATGTCTTATTCTGAAAATAGCGCCAAATGTGTTGGTGCGAAAACGCAAATGTGCATTTTCACGCAAAAATTCAAGCGAGTGTTTTTTTGGTTGAATTGGATACTTTTCGGGATCCGCTTTTCCAAGTATTTCTATTTCTTCGGCAATTAGTTCAATGTTCTGTCCACTTCCAGCCGATTCGGTTAATTCGCCGGTAACCGAAATTGCTGCACCGCTTGTAATATCGCGCAACAACTCTTCGCTAAAATTAGCAACATCGGCAACCACCTGAAGATTATGAATGGTTGATCCATCGTTTAATGCAATAAAATTTACATTTTTACTGCCACGTTTTGTTCGTACCCAACCTTTTGCGTTAACCTTTTCTCCCGATTTTCCTTGTTGAAGGATGTTTTTAATTTTTAGCCTGGCCATAATAAAACAACTTTTTTAAATACTCAATTTTTTGTTTTGAAGGGGACAAAAATACATTTTTATGTGTGATAATCAGTGGAGAGTAATTATTTTGTGGAGATTTTTGATATTTTGATAAAATAAAAAACCACCGCCCGTCAGCTGACAGAAGATGGTTTTCATTTTCGAATTGATTGATTAATTCCCCTTTTTTGAAAAGGAGATGTTAAAAACCCGGGAGAAATAGAATTTCACCCGGAATAATTATTTTTTTTCTAATGTTCCGGGAACTGGTACTTCAGCTGTTGCCATGTAACCAACGTTACCCATAATGAAAGTTTCAGGTCCAAGTTTTATGTCCGAGTTCATCATCTCTTCAAATGTAACTTCTTTTCCGGTGTAAGCTGAAATACGACCCATAATTGCAGTCATTACCGAATTGGCAGTTTCTTCAGCTTCGTTAAACGGAATGTTCTGACGAATACAAGTTATTAAATCAATATGTTCTTGAACGTAAGGACTTACTTCCGATTTTTCGGCCATAAATAGTTCATTTCCTGCTGCATCAATAATTTGTGGTTTGTGCCCCACTGTAGTTGCTATTGCTTTTGATCCATGAAAAATCTCGTAAACACCACCTCCACAACTGTTAATCTGACGACACATGCTGTGAATTTGTCTTCCATCTTCCATAACATAATCAACACTGAAATTGTCGTATTGGTCGCCGGTTACCCTTCGTTGGCGCGAACCAAAACCGAGGGCTTTTACTGGGTGAGCACCAAAATACCAATTGGCAACATCGAGGTTGTGTACGTGTTGTTCCACAATATGATCGCCCGAAAGCCATGTCCAGTTTACCCAGTCGCGAATCATCCATTCCATTTCTGTCCAGTCTGGATTACTGTCGCGGTGCCAAAGTTTACCACCGTTCCAATATACATTTGCCGAAATCAGATTTCCAATTCCATTATTATCATTCAGTTGTTTAAAAAGTTCAATGTAGCTTTTTTCATGACGACGTTGTGTTCCTGTCACAACTTTAAGTCCTGCTGCATCAGCCATTTTTGCCGCTGCCAAAACCTGACGGATCCCAACAGGATCAACTGCAACGGGTTTCTCCATAAAAACATGTTTGCGAGCTTTTACAGCTGCTTCAAAATGTTCGGGACGGAATTTTGGAGGAGTTGCAAGAATTACAATGTCAACACCTGAATCGATAACTTTTTCGAAAGCATCAAAACCAACAAAACAATTTTCTGTAGCAACATCAACATCATTTTGCTTTTTTAACTTCGCTTGCAAATCGTCAATTCGATCCTGAAAAACATCACCCAAAGCAGTTACTTCTACAGTTGCACCACCTGCTTCTAAAATATTAAATGCAGCACCTGAACCACGGCCCCCACAACCAATTATACCTACTTTTAGTACTTTCCCTTCAGGAACGGTGTCCAGCATAGGAGGGTATT
>CAYZBC010000248.1:4131-7882 GCA_964476535.1 uncultured Maribellus sp. | reverse complement strand
CCAATAAAATAATGAACCATAAATTTGAATCTCGTTTTCAGCATGTATTTCTTTTTGACTTACTTAAGTCGGATATTTACCAATTAATATAATTTTGAGATTCTAAACTAAAAGTTGACTTCTCTCAAAGGGATTTAAAAGAAAAGCACCTGTTGGATTTAGGTATGTAGCAGACGCGGAAGAGTTAGGACTTATGGGGCAAACGATAAGAAGTTATGGAAGTCCTGCTGGGTAGTATTATTCCAAAGGGAAGTGCAGAATTTATCGATAATGAAATCACTCAAATGGTAAGATGAAGTATGGATTTAGTTGAACTCGCACGCAAAGCAATTACTGTAAAGTCAGCATAACAGATGTAACTGAAAAACCTTGCGTTGATAAAATTAAATAAGTAGAGCTTCGATTTAAATTTATTCAGTATCTTTAAATTAATTGTCATATTTATTATGACAAAAATAATTTTGCTAAATAATTTGGCAAATTATATTTTGTCATATATCTTTGTGTTGTTCTAATTTGAATATTATGGCAACAAAAACAATTATCGGTCAGGCAGTAAGAGGTTCTGATTTCTACCTTCGTCCAAGAATTATTGACGATTTAATTTTACATCTCGAAAAGGGAACCCATATATTATTAGCGGCTCCCAGAAGAATTGGTAAAACATCAATCATGTTTTATTTGATGGATAATCCCAAATCAAATTATTTGATTAAATACTTAATCACGCAGTCGGTTAATAATGAAAATGAGTACTATAAACGAATTTATAAAAAGGTTATAGAAATTCTCAAAGGTTCCAGAAGTCTGTGGACTCAAACAAAAAAGCTGATAAAATCAAAACGAATTAAATCGATAACAATTGAAGGAATTACTATCGATGATGTTGAAGTGAGCTATTATGAAGAATTATTACTGCTTTTAAAAAGCCTGGATTTGAAATCTCAGAAATTAATCATCATGATTGATGAGTTTTCTGAAACATTAGAGAATATAATTAAAGATGAGGGTGAAGAAAAGGCAATTCACTTTTTGGAAAGTAATCGGGATTTCAGGCATATTCCTGAATTGCATAAAAAAGTACAATTCATTTACACCGGTTCTATCGGACTCGAAAATATTGTTAGCAGACTGAACAAGATAAATACAATAAATGATTTATATCCCTATGAAGTCCATCCTTTTACAGATGTTGAATCAAAGGATTTAATTGACAAACTTATTGGTGGTTCAGATTTAGTGATTGACGATACACAAAAAGAAAATATTATAAAAGAAATTGAATGGTCAATTCCTTATTTTATCCAGATTATTATTGATGAAATCGACAAAATAGATTGGCCTGCAAATAAAAACAATCAAAGAATTGTAAGTCACGAAATAATAAAACGATCTACTAAAAATTCATTAGAGAACAGAACCTATTTTGAGCATTGGTTAAGTAGGTTGAGAATTGCATATAAAGGAAATGAATACAAATTTGTTTTAGAGTTGCTAAATTCCATATCGGGTGATCAATCCATACATCGGAACGATATTGTTAACCTTTCGGTTAAATATGAAGTTCAGGAAAGTTATAAGGATGTTTTAAGTTCACTAATCCACGATGGTTATATAAATAACCTGAACAACAAAAGTGAATATCAGTTTAACTCACCCTTACTTAAAAAGTGGTGGTTTGAAAAAGTATTAAATTAATAAAATCAAAATCAATGGAAGTCTCAACCATTTATAATCCGCATGAACAAACCGAACAAGAATTGCTCGACGGTTTTGTAATACGTGAAAAAGAGTTTAAAACTATATTTCAGGACATTCAAAAAAATAAAATGCAAACGCCCTCTCAACATTACATTGTTTATGGTATTCGGGGAAATGGTAAAACCAGTTTGTTACTAAAACTATTTTATGAAGTTGGGAGAGATAACAATTTAAACAAATGGTTAATCCCGGTTATTTTTAAAGAAGAGCAATATAATGTTCGCACACTTTATAAACTTTGGGAAAATATAGCTCAACATTTGGGTGAAGATTACGATGAATTTTCGGATTTACTCAATAAAATGGAATTAAACGAAGATTTGGATAATTATGAAGAAGAATGTTTTGAGTTATTACAATCTACCCTCGAAAGTAATGGAAAAAAAATCATTTTATTTTTTGACAATTTTGTTATTTTCCTGAATAAACTAAAAAACAAAGAACACCAACGGTTAAGGGAAGTATTAATTACCTGTTCAGACATACGGATTATAGGAGCCTCGACATTTGTAGATGAAGCAACCTACGATTATGGCAAACCTTTTTTCGATTTTTTTAAGCCGGTTTATTTAAAAGGTCTTAATAAAGAAGATACCATTAAGTTACTTTTAAAATTAAACGAAAAAGCAACTTCGGGTGATGTAAAAGAAATAATCGAAAAAAATCCGGGGAGGATTGAAGCCCTCCGAAGATTAACCAGTGGAATTCCCAGAACTATTGTTTTGTTGTATCAGATTTTTGTTGACAGTAGCGCCAATGGAAATTCATTTAAAGACCTGGATGCACTATTGGATAAGGTAACTCCGCTGTATAAATCCCGAATGGATGATTTACCCCCCCAACAGCAGGAAATTGCAGATATTATTGCCAAGAACTGGGATGCAATTACTGTGAAAGAAATTGTAAAAAAATCGAAAATGCCCAGTAATGCGGTTTCTGCACAGTTAAAACAATTGGAAAAGAACCGGATAATTACCAAAAAAACTACTTCTACAAAAAATAATATGTACCAGATTTCGGAGCGCTTTTTTAATATTTGGTACCTAATGCGTTACAGTAGAAAAAAGGATAAATGCAAAGTACGTTGGCTAGTTAATTTTCTTGAAATATGGTGCGATAAAAAGGAATTAACAAGCCGGGCAAAAAAACATATTGAAGGTTTAAAAACAGGGCAATTATACGATAAATATGCTTACCATTTAAGTGAAGCCTACGCTCAGGCTGTTGGTTCACCGAAAATACAGCACGATATTATTGTATCAACCCGTGAATATTTAACAGCAATAAAAAGTGACTATTTAAGTGAGCTATCTGACTCAGATATTGAACTTAATGAAGAAGCACAAAAATATTTCAAAAATGAGAAACCTGAACTGGCATTGGTTAAACTTTTGAAAATTGAGAGGAAAAATAATCGCCAACTTTATAGTATTGGATACTTGTATGAAAGTTTAAAAAAAGAATTTAAAAAAGCAGAAGAGTATTACCTAATGGCAGTTGAAATGGGAGATCCAGATGCTATGGTCAATTTAGGATATTTATATGAGAATGAATATAAAGATTATAAAAAAGCAGAAGAGTATTACCTAATGGCAGTTGAAAAAGGTAATTCTTATGCTATGAATAGTTTAGGGATTTTATATAAAAATGAATATAAAGATTATAAAAAAGCAGAGAAGTATTACCTGATGGCAGTTGAGCGAGGGGATATTACAGCTTTAAATTATTTAGGGTTTTTATATGAAAGAGAATATAAAGATTATAAGAAAGCAGAAGAGTATTACCTAATGGCAATTGAAAAAGACAATTTTGATGCATTGTTTTTTTTAGGCAGTTTATATAAAAATGAATATAAAGACTATAAAAAAGCAGAGGAGTATTACTTAATGGCGGTTGAAAAAGGCAATTCTGATGCTATGAATAGTTTAGGGATTTTATATAAAAATGAATATAAAGATTATAAGAAAGCTGAGGAGTATTACTTAATGGC
>CAYZBC010000248.1:0-4031 GCA_964476535.1 uncultured Maribellus sp. | reverse complement strand
TGTGGAAAAAGAAGATACTGATGCAATGTTCAATTTGGGCTATTTATTTGAGAATGAATATAAAGATTATAAGAAAGCTGAGGAGTATTACTTAATGGCTGTGGAAAAAGAAGATACTGATGCAATGTTCAATTTGGGCTATTTATTTGAGAATAAATATAAAGATTTTAAGAAAGCAAAAGAGTATTACTTAATGGCTGTGGAAAAAGAAGATACTGATGCTATGTTCAATTTAGGCAATTTGTATAGAAATGAATATAAAGATTATAAAAAAGCAGAAGAGTATTATTTGATGGCAGTAGATAAGGGACATGACGGAGCAATGCTTAATCTTGGCAATTTATATAGGGAAAAATATAATGATTATAAAAAAGCAGAAATGTATTACTTAATGGCGGTTGAAAAGGAAAATACTGGATCATTAATTAATATGGGTAATATTTATAAGATTGAATACAAAGATTATAAAAAGGCTGAAGAATATTATTTGGTAGCAGTCGAAAAAGGCAATTCTGAAGCTTTGGTTAATTTAGGCAATTTGTATAAAAATGAATATAATGATTATAAGAAAGCAGAAAAGTATTATCTAAAAGCTATTGAAAAAGGCAATTTTGATGCTATGAATAGTTTAGCCTGGACTTATCTTGAGTTGAAAAAAAATAAAACAGAAGCCTTAAAATATGCACAAAAGGCATATGAGAATGAAATAATTATTTACAACTCACATACTTATTCATGTATTCTTTTGTGGCACAATGAAATTGAAAAAGCCCTTGAAATCTCGAAAGAATTTATGGATAAGGAGGATAGTTATTCAAAATTCTCGGAAGACATTGAATTATTCCTTTTATTACTTCTTGCAAAAAAACAGCACCATTATGTTTTGAATCTGTTTAAAGAAAACAGGTTTAATATTCAGGATAGATACAAACCCATTTATTATGCGTTAATGTCCTTAATGCGCAATGAGTTTCCGGATGAAATTGTACGTATGGGTAGCGAACTGGAAGAAACTGTGCAGGAAATTCTAACACAAATAGAAAGATTTAGTAAGGATTATGCTTAAGGATGCCATCTCTTCGAGAGATAGCATCCTTTCTTTACATCTGAATTTCTTCAACTTTAATCTATTGCCGGGAAGGTTTAATTAATTTACAATCGCAGCAATTCCAGCTCCAATCAGGCTTGAATTGGGTACTTCAACAATTTCATAGTACCTGCGATTTTCGCCCGAAAGAAATCCCTGCAAAAAGGCTTCAAACAAAACCTGAAAATTGTGCATTTTATAAAATGTGGTTCCTTCAATTGTCATTAAAATTGGTTTGTCAGCCGATTTAGCTTTTCCGGTTTTTAGTATAACCGCTGCAAGGCTTGCTGCAGTCAGTTTGGCCGAACGCTGAATCATTGTATTAATAATTTCGGCTGCGGCATTCGCATCATCTTTTGTAACTAATTTAGTAGCTAAAACATTTGTGTTGAGGTCAATTCCACAAACAAATTTGTTTACTTCTTCCGAAGTCAATTCGCCAATATTTTTCAAATTTATTTTTGATTCGGCACTAAAAACATCTTCATTGGCAGCCGTTTTCAAGGCGACAGTGCAGAGTCCTCCAAAATAGCCACCTGAAATCATCTTTTCAAACGAATATCGTCCCGGATTTTTGGTTGTATTATCAAATGCAATGTCGATATCAGTGCGTGGTATTTTGTCGAAATTGCCTGATTCTATATTGATAATCTGACTTTCTTTCAGATTGAGACCTGACGTTTTTGTAATATTACTGTTTTGTTCAATGTAACAAGCGTTTGTGCCGGTTCCCAGAATGAAACCAAGATAAGTGTCGAACTCTCTCCCAGCAGTAGCAGCCTGGCCCGCAAGCAGTGTAGAAACGGTGTCGTTCATTAATACAATCTTTTTGTTGGGTGTTCCCATTGCCTGAAGTAAGTTTTTACCTACCATTTGCCCAATTACTTCCGGGGCTTTTACTTCTTTACTCCACTCCAAAAGTTTTCCGTCTTTGTTAGGGAAAATTTCAACGGCATATGAAAAACAAAAACCAATTTTATCTGAAACGATTGAATATTCAGTTAGGTAAGCAGCCAGTGTGGCGAAAAATTCTTTGTTCGATAATTCTTCTTCAATAGCGGGCATTTTCCTTTGTTGAAGGTTCTCTGTAACAAGGTTTAGATTGTTGTCGAATGACATTTTTACGGCCCTGAAATTTGTCCCACCTGCATCAATAGCAACAACCGGCTGGTTGGGTTTAATCTGACCATCGGCGCTGATATAAGTAGGAATCATCATTAGTGATCCTTCTTTCCCTTCGAGTCCGTTTTTCATTTCCGAGATAAAATCGTCGGTAAGCGATTTAAGATCCAGCTCTGCAGCTGATAATTTGTGTGCTTTTAAAAATTCCTGAGTTTTGTTCATTTTTTTTATTGATTATAAAATGATATTTATGGCATATTATTAATTTATATTTTCAATTTTGAATACCCAGGCAAATGGACTGGGATTTTTTGCCGGAGTAATCACCGGAATAGAAATGGTAAGTTTACTGCCCGATTTTTTTATTTTAACATTCCCTTCAAATCCAAGTATTTTTACAATTCCCGATTTGCTGACTCCATTAATAACGATTGATTTCTCTGGAAATTTTGTGCATAAAACAAATAAATCGTTTCCTTTTTTTGTAAAAAAAACAGTTTCGGAAGAATTGTTTTTCGCTTCTTCCCATTTTCTGGTCTCATAAATTGCTTCTCCGTTAATATCTAACCAGGCGCCAATGTCTAATAATCGTTGCTGCTGAATTACCGGAATTCGTCCGTCGGCAGTTGGACCAATGTCAAGTAGCAGATTTCCACCACCGGCAACTTTTTCTATTAACATGTCAATGAGTGCATTTGAAGACATGTAGTTTCCCAAATCTTCAACCTGATTGTAACCGAATGAAGTTCCAATTCCGCGACACTCTTCCCATGGGCGATCCACTTCTCCAATCCCTTTGTTTTTGTGAACCATGTCGTACTCGGTTGTAAAATAACCACCCATTTCGCCACGGGTTTCTTTTCCCCAACGGTCGTTAATACAAATATTTTCCTTAACCGGCGATTCGTTAAAAAGCCATGCTAAAAACTCTGTGCTTTTCCATTTTTCGCTGGGATAATCCCATTCTCCGTCTGTCCATAAAAAATCAGGCTCGTAACGGGTTACCAAATCTTTCATTTGTGGAATCATGTGGTCGTCAACATATTTTTCGGGGTTGTTGTGGTAGAGCGGGTTGTACCATTCGTACAACGAATAATAAAATCCCATGTGCAAACCAGCATCTTTTACTGCGGTGCTTAAATCGCCGCATAAATCGCGGTGTGGACCAATGTCAACACTGTTCCAGTTCCAGCTCTGTTCGCTGGGCCATAATGTAAAACCTTCGTGGTGTTTCGATGTAAGAACCACATATTTTGCCCCCGATTTTTTAAAAACATCTGCCCACTGAACCGGATCCCAGTGTTCGGCTTTAAATTCACCTGCAAAATCCTGGTATTTAAAATCTTCCCCATACATTTCGTTATGGTAATCGCGGAATATCTTTCCGGCTTCGCTGTCTTCGTTAATTCTCCACCAATACCATTCCGAGTATTTTGCATAAACTCCAATATCTGCATTTGCAGGAGCCCAGGCAGGAACAGAATAAACGCCCCAGTGGATAAAAATTCCAAATTTTATGTCCTCGAACCATTCGGGAGTAGGACGACTATTGATTGATTCCCAGTTGCTTTCGTATTTTTGAGCAAAAGTTATTGTTGTAAATAGAATTGCGAATAGGAATACGGTTGATTTTTTCATTATTAATTGGTTATTTTATTTAGTATACAGTCTCAGTTTTTGGAGATTTTATGATTTATTTCAATTTTAATCTTTTACGAATTAAACGGTTTTTTTGATATTTTATGTTTTGTTATTATTGTACACAAGGTGATGTCCTGTGCTGTTATCTTACGCTCTTTCAAAGCTAAAACCTGAATTGACT
>CAYZBC010000247.1:0-7932 GCA_964476535.1 uncultured Maribellus sp. | reverse complement strand
TCAGAGGAGTAATTGCAACAACAAAATAGAGTTACTTATATTTAATTTTTTTATTAAAATTAATCTGTAATATAAAAAAACCTCCGACTATTGTCGGAGGTTTTTTTTTCAATATATTTGATATATAGAATTACTCCCCACCAAATCGATAGCGCACGTTAAAACCAAATCCATTAAAATGTAAATCAGTTGTTTCCACAATACTAAGCGAAGGACGCCAATCTGCTCCAATTACAATCGGAACGGTATTAAAACGGTATTCCAAACCAACTTCGCCAACTGCTCCTAACCAAAATGGATCGCCTATTACAGCATAAGGACCAACTCCTACATACCAGTTAAAGGGTTCATCTCCAATTGGACGATACAGGAAATCCCAGATGACATCAACAGCAAGTCCATTACCAAAAGATGCGTCGGCATGTACTCGGTTAAATTGTCCGGTTGAAAAGATTGCATCTATCGCCACATTTCCACCTGAAACATCACCAAGGCGAACACCAAGTTCTTGTGCATTACCATAAGAATACGAAGTAATAATTACCAATGCAATCAATAATAGTTTTCTCATAATTAAAATTTTGTATTACTTTTTGAGCTCTTTGTTAAACATACAAAGATAAATAATGTTTGTTTTAAACTGGAGTTTGTTTCTCAATTAATTGAAATTTTTACTTCATTTTACTTTCCTCATACATTATTTTTAAAATTTTTGCCTGGGTAATAGAACGATAAAATTTTGAAAAACAGATTGATTTATTATATTTGTCCTACAAATAGAATTGTTGTTATAAAATGCAAAATGTCATATCTAATGCACAGTAAATAATGAATAAAATGAGAAAGATTGGAATATTGATTTTAGCCTTTTTAATGTTATTTGTCGCTTGTATTCAAAAAATAGAGAATTCAACCATTGCAACATTCGGTTTTGAGAATTGCGATCCAGGGGATTTTACTGAACTTTTAGAAGATGGTTTTCAAATTATTGCTGAACCTGAAAATGTTCAGATTTGTCCTAAGAAAGGAAAAACCACACCCCATAGCTTGCATATTGTTGGAGGCGAATCAAAAAGTGTTGAGATTGTAAATAAGTCGGGGAGGAGTGCAAAATATTTTGGTTTTTATGCCGAACGCTGGACTTCAAAACCACCTTTTCAATTTAAAGTGGAAGTATTAAATGGCGAAAGTTGGGATGAAATTTATAACGGTGATGAAAAAGTACAAACCGGCTCGTTTTCAAACGAAATTGTTTTAACCTTGCCAGAGTTAGTTGAGCAACGTATTCGAATTACAGCTTCAACTGCGCTTTCGGGTGGAGTGCTAATCGACGATCTGGCATTTTTTTCTGAAGCAGATATGACTGTGGATTCAGTTTTCGTTCCGTACCATGTTTATCCTGTGTTGAAAGGGAAATCAATAAACCCTGTATTAAATATTCAGATTTTTGCCTCCGGCTTTTCCAACGCTCAGAAATTAGATGAGGTAACTTTGAGCGCACTTAATGTTGAATCTGCAGCAATTAAAAATGTGGAAATTTTTTATACCGGCTTAACGAACCAACTTCAAAGTCCTGTCCCTTTTTGTAAAAAACAAAGTATTAAAAATACCCTTACTTTCAAGGGGTTCCAGGAATTACATCATGGAGTAAATAATTTTTTTGTTACTTATGAATTGGAAAAGAATTCCACTCTAAATTTTGCTGTTGCAATAAAATGTCTTTCAATAGAAATAAATGACAAAGAGTATTCAGTAAAAGAACCAAAAACACCGGCACAAAATTATTTGGGAATTGCACTCCGCCAGCACAACGACGATAACGTTGATACTTATCGCATTCCAGGACTAGCAACAACCAACAAAGGTACTCTAATTGGAGTTTACGATATTCGCAGAAATAGTGGCACTGATTTGCAGGAAGACATAGATGTGGGCATGAATCGAAGTACGGACGGTGGTCAGACCTGGGAATCCATGAAAGTGATTATGGATATGAAAGAATGGGGTGGCTTGCCAAACGACCAAAATGGAATAGGCGACCCTTCTGTTTTGGTTGATCGAAATACGAATACCATTTGGGTTGCTGCGGTTTGGGCACATGGTCATCATGGGGAACGAAATTGGTGGGCGTCAAAACAGGGGTTGAACCCGGAAAAAACAAGTCAGTACGTTTTGGTGAAGTCTGAAGACGATGGAAAAACCTGGTCGGAACCGATTAACATAACCTCACAGATTAAAGATTCAAAATGGCATTTGCTTTTGCAGGGCCCTGGCAAAGGAATTACCCTAAAAGATGGAACACTTGTTTTTCCTTCACAATTTAAGGATGAAAATCAGATGCCACATTCTACTATTATTTGGAGCAAAGATCACGGTAATACATGGAACATTGGCACAGGTGCAAAATCAAATACTACCGAATCTCAGGTTATTGAATTGAACGACGGCGGATTAATGTTAAACATGCGCGATAACCGAAACAATTCAGATAAGTCTGATACCAACGGTCGGGCAGTTGCAGTGACTTATGATTTAGGTAAAACGTGGAAAACTCATTCAACATCAAACGGTGCATTGCATGACCCGACTTGTATGGCAAGTCTCATAAAAGAGGATTTTGAGGTGGATGGCGCAATGAGATCATTGGTGTTATTTAGCAATCCAAATTCTAAATTTGAAAGAGATCACATGACCATAAAAGTGAGTTTAGACGATGGTGAAACCTGGCCTGAAAAACACCAGTTATTAATTGATTCTGGCGGTGGACGTGGTTATTCGTGTATGACAAAAATTGACGATAAACATGTTGGTATTCTCTACGAAGGCAGCCAGACAGATCTTATTTTTCAGTCGTTTGCAATCAAAGACATACTAAAAGGGAATAATTATGAAAACTAACCTGACTACCTCAACTCTTGCAGACAAAGTTGAAGAACAGATAATTGAATTCATAAAAAAGAATAGATTGGTTCCCGGAGATTCATTGCCAAACGAAATGCAGTTTGTCGAAATGTTTGGAATAAGTAGGAATGTTGTTCGCGAGGCATTGAGTCGTTTACGGATGCTGGGACTTATTCAAACAAGAACAAAACGTGGAATTGTAATTACTGAACCTCCATTGTTAATCAGTTTCCAGAAAATATTAGACCCGCGCCTGCTCAGTATTAATACAATCAAAGAAATGATGGGAATGAGGATTGTACTTGAAATTGGTATAGCCGAGTTTCTATTTTCAAACATTGACGATTCCAATATTCTTGAGCTGGAACAAATTGTGTCGCGCCAACAAGCAATCGGAATTAATAATCTTTCTGTTGATGATGAATTGGTATTTCATACAAAAATTTATGAAATAGCCGGTAACAATTTTATTTCTCAGTTTAATAAAATTATGCACCCGGTTTTTGTATTCGCCCGGCACAATTACGAAAATTATTTTCAACCGATTAGTGAAAAATTAAGTGAAAATGGTGAGATTGTTACTCACCCCGATCTCCTCGGAATAATTAAAAACAGAAACATTGAAGTTTACCAAAAAGCGATGAAAGGACACCTGAGGCCGTATTGGGAGTTTATTTATAACTTCCATTAATAAAGATTAATATGGATAAGATTATTTATAAATAAAATTTAAAACGAATAAATTATATGTGCACAATTAGATGGATAAATAAAGTTTTGCTAATTAGTATTGTTGCATTTTTAATCGCTTGCAGTATACGAATAGAAAACAGTGATTTGATTTCCACAAAGGTTTTTAATTATCCGGTTTTAAAGGGAAAAATAGATAATCCGGTTTTGCGAATTGCAATTAACAATGAAAATCGAGAGGATGTTGTTCAATCTTTTGGAATTAATTTAGGAAAGACAAATCATAGCAATATTAAAACACTCCGCTTGTTTTATACCGGTCAGGATTCTTCATTTTTTTGTGAAAGGGAGTATGCTAAAACTCTAAATCCAAAAAAACGGGTAACTCTAACTGGTTCTCAAAAATTGGAAAATGGTGTAAATTATTTTTGGGTTTCCTATGAATTATCTGACTTAACAGATTTAACAGCTACGGTTTCGGCATCAGTTGATTTTATTCAGTTTGAAAATATAAAACTTGCCTCGGCTAAAAATATTGGCAATCCTAATTTACGGATGGGAGTAGCTATTCGAAATCATGGCGACGATGGAGTACATACTTATCGAATTCCGGGTTTAGCTACCACAAACGACGGTACTTTACTCGCTATTTACGATGTTCGACGCGAAGGAAGTCGTGATTTGCAAGGAAACATAGATGTTGGAGTTAGTCGTTCTACCGATGGTGGAAACACATGGGAGCCCATGCGAATTGCTTTAGATATGGGTGAGTGGGGTGGACTTCCTGAGAAATATAATGGTGTGAGCGATGCAAACATTCTGGTCGATAAGAATAGTGGTACCATTTTTATTGCAGGTTTGTGGATGCACGGTGTAATTAATTCCGAAGGAACATGGATTCAGAATTTAAAAGACGACAGCAAAGATTGGAATCATCAGTGGCGAAATAAAGGTTCACAACCTGGATTGGGTGTGAAACAAACCAGCCAGTTTTTAATCACAAAAAGTACCGACGATGGAAAAACATGGAGTGAACCTGTTAATCTAACCGAGATGTGCAAAGATCCAAAGTGGTGGTTGTGGGCACCGGCACCCGGGCATGGAATTACTTTGAAAGATGGAACTTTGGTTTTTCCTACACAAGGACGCGATGAGAACGGCTTGCCATTTTCAAATATTACATTTAGTAACGATGGCGGCAAAACATGGAAAACAAGCAATCCTGCTTATCAAAATACAACCGAGTCGATGGCTGTTGAACTAAACGATGGTACAATTATGCTAAATATGCGCGACAACCGAAACCGTGAAGAGAAAGGAGATTCAAATGGTCGGGCAATTGCGGTAACTTCAGACTTAGGCGAGAATTGGACTGAACACGAAACGTCGCACGGAGGTTTAATTGAATGTGTTTGTATGGCAAGTATTCACCGGCATAATTATTCTGATGAAAATGGAAATAATAAAAGTGTGTTGCTTTTTTCTAATCCTAATTCTAAATTTAAACGACACAAACAAACCATAAAATTAAGTTTCGACGAGGGCAAAACCTGGCCCGAAAAATATTGGATGGAATTAGATGAAGGACGTGGTGCGGGTTATTCCTGTTTAACATCCATTGATGAGAATACGATTGGGATTTTATACGAAGGAAGTCAGGCACAAATGACTTTCCAAAGTTTTTCATTAGAGGATTTGTTAAATAGTAAACAATAACAAAAACACATCGAAATGAGTGCTTGAAATTGTTTCGTCGAACTACAATTTACACGAATTTATTCCTTTAGAAAATTTAAATAAAATACACAATGCAATTCTAAAATATACAAATGATTAATAATATAATTAAAAATGAAAAAAATTAACGGATACATTGCCGCCCCATTCACGCCCATGTTGGAAAATGGGGATTTAAATCTGGATTTAATTTCAGACTATGCTAAATTATTAATCCGCGCCGGATTAGATGGAGTATTTGTTTGTGGTAGCACAGGAGAAGGTGCATTGTTAACGCGGGAAGAACGAATGGCGGTTGCCGAAAAATGGATGGAAGTTAGCAATGATAATTTGAAAGTTATCGTTCACACCGGAGGAACAAACATTCGGGAGCAAAAGATTTTAGCGACACATGCAGAAAAGATTGGTGCATGGGCATTTGCGGCAATGGCACCCACATTTTTGGCGCCGTCGCGAAACGAAGAATTTGTGGCGTATTGCAAAGAAATTGCTTCGGCAGCGCCCAATCTCCCTTTTTATTACTATCACATTCCGCCCTTAAATAATTTTAGGATGTCGGTAACTAATTTTCTGGAAGTAGCAGATAAAGAGATTCCAAATTTGGTTGGAGTGAAATACACGGATTTTAACATTTTCGAATTTGAACAGTGTCGTAAAATCGCCGATGGAAAATTCGAAATGCTTTGGGGACTTGACGAAATGTTTTTCGATGGATTAACTTATGGAAATAAAGCGGGTGTTGGAGGAACGTATAATCATTGTTTCGGATTGTATACAGGAATGAAAACTGCATTTGAAAACGATGATTTAGAAACCGCAAAAAAGCTGCAATATCAATCGCACCAGTTTTGCGAAATCCTCGGAAAATACCGTGGTAATCTGGTTGGGGGAAAACGTATGATGAAATTTATTGGCCTGGATTGTGGGCCGAATCGTCTTCCTCTTCAAACTATTTCAGAGAAAGAAGAATTTGAAATAAAAAGGGATTTGGAAGCCATTGGTTTTTTTGATTATTGTAACCGGTAATAAGATACATTGTCTTTTTGTGTTGTTCTGTGTCTTAGTGCTATAGTGGCATTTTAAGAGTTTGCCGCAAACTACCAAAACACAGAAATTCATTAAAAACATTTTACATAAAAAGTATTAAACAGATTATGAAAAAGATATGTTCCATTCTATTTTTTATTGTTTTCCCATTATTTGTATTTGCACAATCCGATTACAATAATCATTTCAATTGGTCGGAGGAGATGGAAATTCCACCACCGCTAGGTGTCGAAAACCAATTTGGATTGGCGGCTCCATTTGCAGGTATTTCAGGAGAAGTGGTAATTGTTGCTGGCGGTTGTAATTTTCCAAATGTACCGGTGAGCGAGGGTGGAGCAAAAAAATATTACAAAAATGCTTTTGTTTTAGTTGAAAAGGAAGGGAAATCAGAGTGGTTGTCAGGATTTGAAATTTCAAATGAAACAGCTTATGGGGCGTCAGTTAATTTGCCAAACGGAGTACTTTGTATAGGAGGAAAAAATAACGATGAATCGTTCAAAAGTGTTTATTTGCTAAAATGGAACAAAGAATCATCAACTTTAGATATTGAAAACTGGCCCGAATTGCCCTTTTCATTGTTCGATATTGGGGCAGCATTAATTGATGAAACGGTTTATGTTGTGGGTGGTTTAGCCGATAATAAATTAGCTAACACTTTTCTTTCACTCGATATTTCAAAAAATGAAACCGACGAATTTAAATGGAAAAAATTACCTGATTTTCCGGGAGTAGCACGGCTACAACCTGTTGTTGTAGCTCAAAATGCAGCCGAAGAAAAACATCTATATCTTTTTAGTGGTTCTAGTTTTCCAGATAATCAAAACGAACCGAGCATTACAACTGACGGTTTGGAATTCAATCCAAAAACAGGGAATTGGACTGAAATTCCTGAAATAGCACCTAATGGTTATCCTCCATTTTCCTTGCATGGAGCATGTGGATTTCCTGTTGGTATGAATCATATTTTGTTTGTGGGCGGGGTAAATCGCGACATTTTTTACAATGCCTGGAAAAAAGAGCGCGAAGGAAAATTGGCAAAAGAAAAAAACGACTCTGCAACGATAAATCAATTTAATGTTTGGAAAAAAGAGTACTTGTTGCACGAACCTGATTGGTACAATTTCAATAAAGAAGTATTGGTATATCATACAATTACTAATAGCTGGACTGTGGGCGACGATTATCCGTTCCCGGCACCTGCCGGAGCAAAAATGATAGGCTGGAAAGATGGTTGGTTGGTAATAAATGGCGAAACAATGCCAGGTATTCGCTCTGCAAAAGTATATTATGGCGAAATAAAAGCCGAACCTAAATTTGGTTGGTTAAACTGGTCACTCCTGGTTTCCTATTTGGGAGGGATGCTTTATTTAGGGTATTTTTTCATGAAAAAGGAGAATAGTACGGAAGACTTTTTTAAAGGGGGTGGCCGTATTCCTTGGTGGGCTGCAGGCATGAGTATTTTCGCTACGATGCTAAGTGCCATTACTTTTATGGCCATTCCCGCAAAAGCTTTTGCCACCGACTGGCGCCTATTCCCTCTGGCATTTACAATCTTGA
>CAYZBC010000246.1:0-7948 GCA_964476535.1 uncultured Maribellus sp. | reverse complement strand
ACGTTGAGTATTATTTCAGCTTTACATTAAACCACAAATCTTCATCTTGTTCCCTAGTTGAACCTTTTTGTTTTTAACGGTTAGCCATGAAAAGCACGGAATTAGTAACACAAAAAATACCAGTTTGCTCATAGCGAAATTCATATTTTGATTGCAATTTAACATATTTCTTTGTCTAAACAAAATTTGAATTTCGCAGTGATTCAGATACGTAAAACCCAATCAAACAGCAGGTAAACTGTATTATTTATTAGCTGTTGTTACTCCTCGTTTTTTCATGAATTGTATTTTTTTTTTCAGTCCTAAATGCTTAGTATTCAGAAAAAGACACATTCATGTAACCATGTGCAATAAATGTAACTTATTGTTTTACTGATAATTCAAACATATCTTTGTCCTAAATTTAAAGACAATTGATAATGAACAAAATTTCAATCTTAGTTGTTTGCATACTAACATTTGCAACTATTAGTTATTCTCAAACTACAAATAATATGAGTAATTTAAATGAGTCTGTTAAAACTTATCCAAAAACATTTTCACATATAGGAATCACTGTTCCGAATATTGAAGAAGCTGTTAAGTTTTACACTGAAGTATTAGGGTTTTATGTTATCATGGAACCAACATTAGTAAAAGAAGAAAATGAAACAGCCATTGGTCAGATGTGTATTGATGTTTTTGGCGAAGGCTGGGGAACATTTAAAATTGCTCACCTTTCTACTGGTGATAAGATTGGTTTCGAACTTTTTGAATTTAATGAAAGTAAGAATTTAAAACCAACTTTCGAGCCATTCCGTTCAGGTTTATTTCACTTTTCAATCCAAGACCCCGATGTTGAAGGGCTTGTTAAGAAGATTGTAGATGCTGGTGGTAAACAAAGGATGCCTATTCGAGAATATTATCCTGGAGAAAAACCATATCGAATGTGTTACGTTGAAGACCCTTTTGGTACAGTATTCGAAATCTATTCTCACTCATATGAACTGCACTATTCACAAGGTGCATATAAGTGATGGTCAATTGCAAAATCCTGTCCCCATTTATTCAATTCAAGAATTATGGGGATAAGTGATTTTCCTGCTTCAGTTAATTCATATTCCACTTTAGGTGGAGTCACAGGGTAAATTATACGCTTAACAAGTTTATCTTTTTCTAATGCCCGTATAGAATAAGTAAACATTCTGGTTGAAATATCTGTGATGCTTTTTTGTAATTCACCTGACCTCTGACAACCATTTTTAAGGTGAAATAGAATAAGACTTTTATACTTATCTCCTATTAGATGCAGAGTAAACGCCAAAGAGCAATTAAATTCCTTGTCGTAATATTTGATTGTTTCCTTATTAGTGTCATTATTCATCGTTGCATTTTTTTAAATGAGGGGTAATGGATATGACTGTTGTTCCGGATATGAACGGAGAAGAATCAATAACAATTACAGTAACCGATGGGGAAGGAGCATCTGTTTCAGAGAACTTCAAATTAACCGTACATCCGGTAAATGATCCACCGTTTCTAGTGAATCCAATACCGGATGCTATAGTAAATGCATCGTATGAATTGGAAGTGCCATTAAGTACAATTCTTGGAGTTATTTTCGACGATGTGGACGACGAAGAGTTGAACTTTTCAGTTATGCAGGGAAATGGCAATATTTTACCTTCCTGGGCAGTTATAAATGGTGATTGGTTAATTGCATCACCTCTACTTGCCGATACTGGTATTTATACCTTTGTAGTAACAGCAATGGATGCGGCAGAGGCCATGGCAGCAGATACGTTTATATTTATTGTAGATAGATATCCAACTGCAATTAAAAATATGGGTGCCGGAGTATTTGTGGTAACCATGTATCCAAATCCTACAAAGGGTGAAGTAAATTTGAAACTAATAACTTCAGAAATAATGGATACACGAGTTACTGTACAGAGCATAAAGGGAAGCGAAGTATTCAGGAAAGAATTTGGAGCTTCAGAAGAAATCCGGATCAACTTATCGGGCCATGTGAGTGGTATTTATTTGGTTACTCTTAAGATGGGAGATAAAACAGTTATTCGAAAATTGATTCTGGATAGAAAATAGGATTTAAATAATCCATAACAAAATCAAAATAAGTTTAAATCAAAAAAATACCGAGGGTTGCAACCCTCGGTATTTTCATTTACACAGTTTATGAGATAGTGCTAAAAACAGGGATATTTCCCGCCAGAGCAAGGGCATACTAAGTATTTATGACCGGGGTTATACTAATTTGACCGGAATTGAATAGTTCTTGCACTGTAACCGAACTATGTTCGCTATAAATTTTTCAAATTAGATATTTAAGTAATAATTAAATTTTAGTTTTTAATCTATTGAATGAGTTGACAATTAGTTGTTATTTATATTCTCAATTATAACCTTTCTTACTTTGTCAGAATCACTATTTCTGACATTGTTGTGCCATCTTCCCATTGAGTAGTAGTCTCCCTTTCGGGAATATCTACCTTGCGTAATCCTTTTGAATCGGTAATGCGAACAGACCCTTTCAGGTTTGAAATATCTTTAACAACATCATCTTCAAAATGAATGTAGTAGGCTGTTTGGTTGTCTGATAAATATTGATATCCTTCAATAAGTTCTGCCTTCTCTTGATTGGGTTCCACTTGTAAAAAATTGGGATAGGCAGAAGCGTAATATGTTTTTGAAGCTGGAATAAGTTGACCCCGCACCCCTGTACCAGCTGTTCTGGTATTCACTTCAAAAGTTGAGTTCTTTCCAACAATTTTGCTAGCAATAGCATACATTTGTCCTCTAGTTAGAATCATTCCGATTCCGGCAAAATATGCTTCTCTATTTGTCATAGGTTTCTTCGGTTTACAGGGGTCATACCAGCGGAGCTGGCTTTTTGAACCCAATCTTATTGATTCATCAGTTCCCATTCTTATCTCAATTCTTGAATGATTGCCCGTTTCAATAACATCACCCTCTTCAATTCCTCTTCCCCATTTTTCCACAGATTCTCCATTTATTTTTACATCCCCTTTTAAATAAGTGATAACCGCTTCACATTTTTTCGTTCTTTTTACCAATACCCATGATACCGTAGCAGTTTCATCGAATGCACATTTTATATCTCCATGCACCATTCTACCAGCAACTGAACCAAGGCAACCAGTGCAGTCTGTACTATGAAGATCCGTTATAACAGATTCTCCTTCAAGAATATCTGAACCATCAAAATCTTTCTTCACATGTATTACCAAAGGGAAATCCATTCTTACATTACTTCTGTCAGAACTGGTATTGAGGTTATCTTCATCCAGACAGGGGTAACTACTTTCATTGTATATGGCAGTTCTTTGATTTGTTTTAATGTTTCCCATCAGCATAATTATATAATTACCATTGTCCGATTTTTCTTTTTTATCAGAAGGTGAACTAATTAAAGTTAAGGAGCCACTCACAACACAGGGTTCATCGGGGTCTATTCGTTCCGATTCAACACCTAACTTATATTTCTTGGAATCACCCGGGGTTTCCGTTCGCGTAAATTTCATTCTATCATCAAAACAATGCTGGGAAATCACTTCTTCGTTAGCTTCATTATTAACCGTATTTGTAAAATCTACATTTTCTGTAATATCTGTTAATTGAAACATTGCGACTCCGACAGGAGAAACTCCCCCGGAAAATGTTACATTAAATCTCCCATTAACTAAATACTTTTGGTTTATATCAACATTCCAGTTATAATCTTCGTTACCATTACCCATGGCTTCTGTAGTTCTTGATTGTTTATATACCACCTGTCCTTTGTATGTAATTTCCTGGGAAGTTACATTTTGAGATATAAAAAATACCGCAACGATTATTAATAGTTTGATTCTTAATTCCATCTCTTAAATATTATTAATTAAAACCAAATATGGTTGAGCCATAAACTCAAAATCAATACTTCAATTTTACATTCATCTTTTCTCACATTTCAATAATCTGATAACCTTCAGGGATTTCAAAACTTTGTGCATCAGGTGTCCAAGATTCTATATCTTTAAGTTCCATCCCAGAACCCACAGCACCATCGATGTGATTAACCATTTTTATAGGAAATTGATACTTGTCGGAGTTCCATATCGTAAACATTTTCTGGGTTACCTTTCCGAACTCGTCACCTGTTATATTCCATAATTCCGATTTTGTACATTCAATACCATTAATAGTTTCTTTACCTATCTCTTTTAAAGTTCCATCTTTTTGATAGTGTTCGTATGCTTTAAGCGGGTCGCTTCCCATACTCATCGGACTTTCAGCGGGGCTTTTCATCGCCATTTTTTGCTGTGGCATTAATATGATTAATTGGCTTTCTCCTTTTTTTGCAATTACTACGCCTTCCTGATCGTCCTCATTAAATTCATAACGATAACCATCGTTAGCTGAATAAACAGTAAAAGCTTTTTCTTTGCCCATGGAATTAAATACCATTTTTGCTTTGAACTGTCCGTATGCGGGAAGAATAAACATCGCACTAATAAACAGAAGAATTATTTTTTTCATGATAATTTATTTTAGAATTGTAGATGAGATTCAAATTACATTTTTACAAACTCTACTCTCCGGTTATTTGCTTTTCCCTCAGCACTGAAATTGTCGGCAATTGGTTTGCTTTCGCCAAAACCTTTAAAACTTAACCTATTGGCAGAAATTCCCATTTTAACAAGCATATTCATAACCGATTCTGCCCTTTTCTCCGAAAGGGTTTGGTTAAGCGCATCGTTACCATCGCTGTCGGTGTGCCCTTCGATACTAAATTTTAGGTCGGGGTTGTCATTCAGAATTTTATAAATTGAATTAATAACACCCATCGATTCGGGCTTAATAATGGCTTTATTTACATCGAACCGTATTCCGTTAGTTATGATTTTTCCATCCTGAAGGAATTTATCATAGTATTTTACTCCTCCCTCAGCTATACGGAAATTTTTTATTAAATATGGATCTTTACTATTTGCATGGTAACCAAGCAGGGTCAATCCTGAGGGATTAAAGGGAAGGTGCGGAATGTTTATCAACCTTGTTTCGTCGATGTAAGCCTTTAATTTCCCATTTGTATATGCTATTGCAATGTGTGCCCAAATTTCTTTGATTGTTTTTCCTTCGGGAATCCTGCTGCTTGCCGGTTGTAAAGTCATACTATTGGTTGATATTGACAGGTAACGTGATCCTCTTAGTTCGGTCTGGTTTTTTCTGTCATAGAAATAAACAGTAAAATCGTTATTTGGAAGATAAAGATCAAACTCAACAGTAAATACTTCCGGCAAATAATCAGCTTTTGAGTTTTTAAGGTAAGGAACTATAGATGGACGGCCATCTCTGAACATAATTACATTCTCACCTCCGAACGCTGCATTCTCGGTATTTCCGTCGTAAAGGTCCCACCTTGAAGGAAACTCTCCGTTCTCCTCACCAATAAGATTGTCTTCAAAGATTACCTTATCGCCGGGTACAAAATCATATTTTGCCCAGTTGAGAGAAGGAGCTTGTTCCGTCTGATCCGTTTTTTCTATTTGTTGTTGGTTGCCAGTGGATGATTGGTCATTGGTTTGCTCCTTTGGTTCTTCCTGTTTTCCCTTGTCCTTTTTTTTCTTTTTGCCAAAAAGCTTTCCAATTCCCTCTTCAAGTTTGTCCAGCCCCTTGTCTATTCCTTTGTCAATTTTTTGGTTTACCCGTTTGGTGCTTTCTTTTTCGGCCTCTTTTTTTGGATCGATAACTTGGCCAGACACACAAATACTTAGAAGAAAAAATACAGATGTTAGTAGAATTGATAGTTTTGTTTTCATTATATCTGTTTTTTATAAATTATGTATATATCTCTAATTATCAAGCATAAAACCGTATTAGTTTTAAGTATAAACAGAGTTAGAATAAGTTACGTTATAATTATATATAAGTTGCTAATTAATAAAGCAAATGTTTAATATGTAATCTGAAAGCAAGGCAAAAAAAAAAATGCTCCGGGAAAACAAACCCAGAGCATTTTGTATTTAATTTTAAATTGATTTTATTCAGTATCAGGAACCAAATCTTTGTTTTTTACTTTGGCAGGTGTAAAAATTCCAAGTACTTAAACTGAATTTAATTAAACTAATATTTTCCATTTAATCTTGATAAGCAGGAAAGTGTTAAAGTGCGCTAAAAGCCGTGACTCCTTTTTTTCTGCCAAGAATCTGCCAAGATGGGATGATCGGTATGGAATTTATTGAACATTTTTGTTTGTTCCAAAACATCAACATTGTAATTTTCATAACCATTGTTAACGGTCGTAAAACTCCGAGAAGCTTTGGTTAGTAAGCGTTAAAAACAGAAAACTAAAAAGTGATAGTAAGATTATTTTTGGCATGTCTGAATGATTTTGGCTTTTAATAATGTGTTGAAATAAAAATTGTACTAATACTATCTTTACGGATTATTCAAGCCCAAGTTCTTTTAGCTTTTTTTCTGCTTTCTCCGAAATTTCGTCAAATCGTTTCTGGTATTTTTCTTTTGATGCACAGTAGGCCAATTTTGAATTCCACTGGTTCATCCAATTCATACTTTCCTGTGCAATTTTCATATATTGCTCCATTAGTTTTGGATCCATGGGATTTTTCATGTATTTGTCAAGCAAAACAATGTAATCATTCATCCATTTTTCATACTGATCGATAAATTCATCGCAGTTTTTTGCCTCTTTCAATGTACTGTCGTCAATAAGCTCTTCCTTGATTTCGGATTTTTCTTTATTTTCGTTTTGTGATTTATTTCCACCACATGCGAATAGGGTAATAATTAAAAAGATGAAAAAATAATTTACTGGTTTCATAACAACTGGTTTTATAAGATTAATAATTCTGACTGGCTACAATTTACTGAAATATTTTATGATATTTAACAAATCTTAACTGCTGTCCAGCATTTATTAGGCTAGTTTTTGGGATGGCAATAGCTTTTATTATAAGATGTTGGGAAACGGTAGTATTGGATTTTATACATACCCATCAACAATATCAAAATTTTCATTTTATTTATAAAGCCAATAGGGGACATTTTTAATTCGCTTTTGTTTCATCTAAAATCTTTGCAAATTTGTAAATAAATGCCTGAATTGTAATCTGTAAACAGTGTTGGATAGCATTGTAAAATGAATTATTTAGATGCTTTCCAAAAAAATTGGAAAATTGCATTTTACATATTCAATGAGTAGCTTTATGAAAACTAAAATCAGGTGACACCCGTGCATAAGATTCCGTGAAGTTGAACTGCCACCCGTTTTTCTGATTGGAAATGGCATATTAAATTGGATCATAAATTTGATGCTAATATTCCATACGAAGAATATAATGGTAAAAATGTTAAACTAGATAAAGAAACATAAACTCTATTTAAAGAAAAGAAACAGATCGTAAAATATATCATATAATATTAAATATTTATGAAATTAATTAAAACTAAAAATTATTATTTATAGTAATCGGATTGTTCACAATGTTCACATTTAATTCATGTGAATTACTTAATGAAAAATGTGAAAACCAATTTGATAAAGTTGTATGGATAAACATCGTATCCATTGATATTTTGGTGCACAGGTGGCCAGTAACCAATCAGCCTATAGGTTATACCGTAACAAAGCATCGTTGTGATGGAACTACCACAGATATGAATGGAATAGTCAACGTCAACGAACTTGGTAAAGGAACTGCTAAAACCAATTATACACTTAATTTACATAATACTGACGATTATATTGAAGTTAAAATGAGGTATTTTAGCGTCGATGATCAAATAGAATATTATGAAAGTAAATTAATTTTCCCTATCGATGTAGATGGTGAATCATTAAACGTGGATGTTGTACTAAAAATGAATATTTAATATTGAGCCCACTCCGAAAAGTCGGAGAGGCAATTTATAAAATATTTTGTTG
>CAYZBC010000245.1:0-8027 GCA_964476535.1 uncultured Maribellus sp. | reverse complement strand
ATGAAATACCCTTTGAAATTTCAGTATTGTCATCGTTGTCTCCAAAACCAATCCCAGATTTTGCTGTTGTCCAGCTACCATCCTGAAAGTCTTTGTTAATCCAATTTGTTCCAATATCAGATTTTGGAATATAATATTTGCAATTATCGCCAGATTCAATAACTGTTTCCCAATGATTTGTTGTTTGAGAAAACAGATTGAATTGACATAATAGCAAGAACAGTATGAAGACAGTTTTCAATTGAGAAATCATAATAATAATTCTTTACTAAGTTTAATGGAGCCCATCTTTAAATAAGCCCCTGCAATAGAAATATGAAAAATAAGTTGAGAAGAATACGTTAATTGGTCGGGATTTCAATAGCAGAAGGAGGTGCGGCTTCAGCTTGTGCCCCCCAGCTTTTATTTGCTTTTGGCCCCATCGTTAAAATGAGTTCGCCACCATCATGAATCTCGCTGTGATTAAACCAAGGTTTGTTCCATTCCTGACCATTTAGCATGGCAGATTGTATGTATTTGTTTTGAACTGAAACATCTTTCGCAATAATTGTAAATGTATTACCATCTCCTAAATCAATGCTTGATTTTTCAAAAATAGGACTACCAATATTGTAAGTGGCCGAACCGGGTGTTACCGGATAAAAACCCATTTTACTAAACGCAACAAATGCCGACATTCCTCCGCCATCTTCATCGCCGGGAACTCCCATTAAATCATTACGAAACCATTCGTGCAGAAGTTTGCGAATACGTTTTTGCGTTTTCCAGGGTTGTCCTGCATAATTGTATAAATATGGAATGTGAAGCGAAGGTTCGTTAGCCATCGAAAACTGACCAACATTACCTGTTTGGTCGGGTAATTGTGCATAAAAAGCATATTTACTCCTGCCTAAATTTTCGTTAAAAGTTGCATCAAGATTCATAATAAAAGCATCGTTACCCCCCATTAAATCAATTAAATCGGCAACACTGTGCGGAACATCCCAGCGATAGGTCCAGGCATTGTTTTCGCCATAGAATTTACGCGCTCCCATTCCTCCTGAAAACTTATAATCGAATGGCATTATAAATTCGTCCTTATTGTCTTTAGGATGAAAAAATCCGGTTTCTGCATTGTATAGCTTACGGTAATTAAACGAACGATTTAAGAAATATTTATGATCTTCTTCGTTACCAACAAGCTTGGCAATCTGTGCCAAACACCATTCATCGTAAACAGTACCAAGTGTTACTGCTACCGGTTGACGACTTTCGAAATGATGAACTTCAGGAACTGTTTCTTCTTCGCCATCGTGTAAAGCAGGGAAATAACCATGGTCTATATAGTACTTATCGAGTTCACCTGCTTTCATTCCCGACCAGGGAGCCAGTGTTTTTTCGGTAATTGCACCTTTGCATGCTCTGTATGCTTTTTCTAAATCAAAATCGGTTAAGCCTTTTGTGTATGCATCTAAAACGGTAGCCACCCCATGGTTTGAATTCATTCGACGACTATCTCCCATAACTTCTGGGAAAGTTGGCATCCAAAATTCATCCATTTGTTCTGCCATTCGAATAAACGAATTTACAATATCGAGTTCCAACTTTTTCTCGGTCAAACACCTTAATGGATGTGTTGCCCGATACGTATCCCAAATCCAATCATCGGTATAAAATGGTGTACCATCATCTTCATGAATAGTACCATCAAAAGCACTGTAATATTTTCCATCTTCAGAGATACAAACCGGGCGTTCGTAGGTGCGATAAATTGATGTGTAAAAAACTACCTTATCATCGTTACTACCACCTTCAACCAAGGTCTTACCTAATGCTTCATTCCATATCTTCCGGCCTTTTTGAATTACTTTATTTTTATCGTAATCCGCTATCTCGCGGTACAAATTTGCCTTTGCCTGAGCTTCGCTAATAAAAGAAACTCCGTATCGAACTTTTATCTGTTTTGTGTCTTCGCTAAACTGTAGAGCTACACATCGACTTCTTCCCTCTGCTTCCGATTCATCTGTTATTTCACCAAAACTAAGCAGTCCTGATTTTACCGCTTTTTGCTCTGTTTCAAGGTACAGATAAATTTTTGTAGTGTTTTGGGTCACTTCATTCGAAACAACCTGAAAACCAGTAATTACACCGTTCTCCGTTTTAATTTTTCCACTTCGGTTATTTACCAAAAGATACTTGGCATCTGAATCCTCAAAATCCATATAATATATGCCTGATTGATGCGAAACAGCATAGGATATTTCAATATTTTTATCGTCTAAGAATACATCCCAAGAGTATGGAGTTACTTTCTCCTGATCGTAACTGTAATTGTACACAGGTGATAAATCGATTTCGTTACCCGAAACAGGACTTATGCTAAAGGCTGAACTTCCTCTATGGCTAGTGGTAACTATTGGCAATCCATTTAACCTATCTGAAGTATAATCTTTTTTACTGGGAATAACTCGCAACATACTATTCGGTAAATGAATGGTAGGAAACGTTGGCACCAACAAATGGCTAATATTTCCCATGTATGGATTTACAAAATCTACGTGTTGACTATTACGTTGAGTTTGTTGAGCCGGTGAACTTGAACAGGCAAGTATAAAAAGTGCGATTATAAAAATTGTGGAGTTTAAGTATTTCTTCATTATATAAATTTTATTGACTTAGGTTAATCTGTTTTAAAACCAAAATACATTTCAGTTTTTGAACATAGCGCCGTATTTCCATTTCGGAAGATATTGAAATTAAAATGTAGAGTTTTAAAAATCATATTAATAGTTTGTAACTGACAAAATACTCCGTAAAAGAAGCATCCTACAATTAATAATCTATTAATAATTAATAAATAGGATTAATATTAAGCCTATAAATGAAGTTTTTTGGAAAAAAAGAAAATAATGGTTCAGGAGTAAGCTAAACGTTCATCTCAAGAATTTGTAAAAATGATTTTTCATATTCTTGACTATACATAGAAACGTATTCTTTGTAATATTTCTGGTAAGTAGCTTTTGCATGGCTATGTTTTCCCAGATGATACTGAGCTTTGCATTTCATAATCATTGCTTCTTCATTAATTAATTCGAAATTAAAAATACTATCTGCTAAATCAATAATAAATTCAGCATCCTTATTTATGTCACACGTTTCAGCATATTTTACTAAAGTGTCAATAATAGTATCCGATACCGATGCTTTAAACTCATCCATCCAATCGTAATGAACATTAAGTAAAAAAGCACCTTTCTTCGTGATATTAATTAGTCGCTCTATTTTTTGTTTGGTAAGGTTTGTTTTAGAAGCAGTAAGCTCTAAGAAGTCAATATAATCACTTTTAATATTTCGGTTATCGGGATTTATTTTCCAATATCCGGTTTTCTTTGTTAATTCACAGGCTCCTATTTCACTCATTATTGCCCGCAGCTTAGCAATATTTACAGCCCTATTATTTCGTGCACTCTTTTCCGATTTATCATACCACAATATCTCTGTAATTTTATCGGAAGAAATTCCTTTATCGTTTTTAAAAGTGTGTAGCAATATCAATAAATATAGTTCTTTCAAAAGTGGTGAGAATTTTGAAGTAATGTCAACAAAGTCTTTATTAAACACCTGGAATCCACCAAAATAAATTAATTGATAATCGGGGTTCTCAATTATTTCTTCCTTTTCTTCAATATAATTACTTCGAACGGACTCTTTCTTTTCCTCGGTATGTTCTTCATTAATAATCTTTTTCCGTTTTCTTTTTATGAGAAACCATATTATAGGAAGAATTATTAAAAGAAGTGCAACTGTAATATAAAGTAGAAGAGATCCTTTTGATTTTTTTTGAGTTATCGACGTCTCAATAAATAAATTCGGAGGATAACTAATAGAATAAAGAGCGGCTTGCGTTGTCGTTGATTCTGTTGTATAGGAAGTGTAAGCAAAAAGTTGTCGTTGTTTGGGCATGTAAAACAAACTCGCGTAAGAACGTACATCTAAAAACTTAAAAGGAATGTTGCTCCCGAGCATTGCAATTTCAGGAGAATCCAGACTTCCTTTTAACAAATGAAGGTGACCGTCGAATATCGTTTTCTCAAAAACTAAGGAAAAGTAGTTACGGGTTTGTGGGTCAATCCACATGGAATTGGCAACCAGCATATTATCAATTATTCGGGGTATTTCAAATTTTCGGAATAGAGTGCCATCGTTTAACGAATACCCAAATAAATCGTAATAACTCTGCGGATTAATCAACTGGTTTCCTGACTCACTACCATATCCCCCAAAAATATAAACAGTATCATCCAATGCTCCTAAACCAGCTAAATATCGGGGTTTAAAAATAGAATCGTTTGTACTTAAATCAACAATCGTGTTTTCAGTAATATCAATCTTTCGTATACTATTTTTATAGGAGTGATGCCCATAACCACCAAACAAGTAAATAGAATTATCAGCTGCATTATAGTATTGGTTATGATGCTTGTATTCTGTCTCATACTCCGAAATAGAGCCTGTTTCATTCCATTCACCTGTTTCAATATTTAAGGTGTAGAATGGACTTTCTTCAGGCAGGTAACAGTAAATTTTACCATCTGTGCTATTATAAATAGCCGAATAACTACTCGTAATAAAATCTGGTTTATTTGCGTATTCTATCTTACGACTATTGTTATCCCGAGCCGAATAAATAATTAACTTTTCATTCCCAATCAAAAATATTCTATCATTCTCGCCATCAGAGGCAACCATCAAATTACCACGTATTTCTTCCGTCAATCTCGATTGCCAAACTTGATGGTTGTTCCTTAACCAACTAGGATTTTTCACCGACGCTTCAATTTCATTTATCCGGTCGATTGCGATATTACCTTCTTCAATATCTAAAGGCCAATGAAACTTTAATTTCCCTTTTTCAAATAGTTTTACATTTTTAATATTCATCGACGGAACGTCGGTGGTTTTAAACTGTTCGTAATCGTTAGCTCCAAATATTATTTTAAATGCATCGTGTTTTTTAAATCCAACATTCTCCTGAACATAAAAGGTGTCGGGAGTATAAAATATCATACGATCTTCTGATAATATTATTTTTAATCGCAGATTAATCCAATGATTTATTGCATTCTCAAAATTCTCTATTGGAACAATTGAATTGTTTTTACCTATTACAAGATTTAATGGAATATCAGGTTCCGGAGTACTTATTAAATCGATGTTAATATGCTTTTGATTAATAACTCTTAGAACATAACCAAATAATGAATTCCGATTTACTAAATCAATTTTGTAGTCAAAAGAAATTTCAACCTCATCCTTGAACTTAAGAAATTTATATGGAGATAAATTTAATTCAGTCCGTTTATCCAGCGTTACATCTTGCCCCTGAAATTTGAGTCCGTAGGTTTGAGCAATCAGTGCTGAACTATAGAAAACAGACACAACAACTAACAGACTGATAATGTATATTTTACAAGACACGCTATGCATACTACCTAATGACTCCTTTTTTAGTGAGATACAAATGTAACAATATATACAATCTTAATCGCTCATCCAACTTCGGTAATAAAACAAAAATTGGAATGATTTGTTGAGTGTCACAATATAAAAAACCTGAAAAGTAATCAAGAGAAAGCTAAATTTTAGCTTTGTGGGCATAACGTAATACTTTTGTAACAGGCTTGCATAAAATGGTGAGTTTGTAAAACTGACATGCAATAATAACCTGGACAATAATTTGCGGTCATCTATCTAAAAGAAAGAAAACACCGCTAATGTATTAAAGATTTGATAATTATCTGGTTTCTTATATTTTTATCAAAAATGATTCTCATAAGAATACCATTCCTATTTTATCGGTGCATTTGCCCACCTTATACTTACTACCATAGTATAAGGTAGTTTGAAATCGATTATTTCAAGATTCTCGTCATAATAGGTTCCACAAAATGACCCATCTAGCTAAATAGCAGTCATCATCCCAAATCGTAAACACTCCAAAATCAATTTAATTCAAATTGCGAAAGGAATCGGAATAAAAGGAATTGTGGGTTGGAGGCAAATTATTGGGCAAGTGTTTTTACCGCTATTTTGCTATGAATTTGCCTTTGGAAGAATGAGAAAGGTGTATTCATGCAAATGAAATAACTAATACAAAAACTCTTGCACATTGATTTGCTGCATTTATGCCGAAGTCTTTTGTAACCGTAGGCTTGTTTGAATTAAATTGAAACACCTTTGTTTATGATTTGGGATTAGTCAGTCCTATTAATGACGAAAACATTGTAATTATTATTTTTTCGTCAATAAGACTATGTTTTTTGAGAAAAATTAGGGAATTGCACTACTTATTGCCTTTTATTGCCTCTGCCTCTTGTCTAAGTTTCTCGGCTTGGGCCTCTTTAAATCTGGCACGCTCCAAATCTTCCGCACGTTTTTTTGCTTTGCGCTCGAAATCTATTACATCCTGGCGAATCTCTTTGATTATTTTCTTGTCCCGGTTGTAATGAAAAAGGCTTTCTAATTTATGGAGTTCTTCCGGGCTTATACCATTAGCAGTTTTTATGTATCGGTATTTAATATCGCTGTCATTTAGGCGTTTATTCTTACGATGTTGATGAAAATTATAAAGCAAAGAACCATTTAACAACAGCGACATAACAACAAAGGCAATCAGTACTTTTGTCGATTTCAAATCCAAGATATGATAATGACGTTGAGGCTTTGGCTCCAATACAGAATGGTCAACTTTAGGACTTTGCTGTTGAACAATTTGCTCAATGCGAGAATAATCTACTTCTCGCGGAATTGCAGGCAAAGTCGTTTCTTTCTTTTCAACTTTATTGGCATCACTAATTTTGTCAATTTTATTTTCTATCGATGTTACTCTACTTTTTATCTCTTCAAACAACACACTAATTATTGAATTGTTACTCATTATCTTTTGGTTTTAAGTCAAACTACATTCTATATCCTTTTTGCTTTTTTCGCTTTCGTCTTTCAAATTCTGTTCGCTTTCGTTCGGCAAAATCTTCATCATTTAAAGCAGGTGTATTGGCCAACCAACCACTAAAAATATTCTGAGCAGATTGAGCATTGTCAGGCTGCCAGAAATCCTGCTTTGCCTTAGCAATAAATTGGTAATTGTTATTCTTCAGTTGATAATCAATTTTAGAAAAGCTAAATTGCCTATCTACTTTCGAGCCATTAAAGGCAAGGTTATTTTTAGAGAATATCACGCCCTGAACCACATCAGTTTTCCCCTTACATTTAAAATCAACCTTTACTCCTTGTCGATGCAATTGAACGACTAGCTCTCGCCAGTTTCTACAATTAGGAATAGAACCTTTCAGAATATTATATATCTCGTATTTGGTTTTATCCGGCTCGCGCAAACGATGTTCTTTTACATTCTCTTTACCTGAGGCAATATATAGACCGTACTTTTTTGTCAGCTCCATGCAAATTTTGGTATTACGCAATTTTTCTTTTTTATCTGAAATACGCATTCCATTATTATCAATACGGTTTATTATCAAGTGCAGATGAGGATGCTTAGTATCGGAATGACGCACAGCAATGTATTGCGTATTTTCATAGCCCATTTTCCCAAGATACTCTTGTGCGACGTCAACCATAAACTTATCCGTCAAACGGCTTTTGTCTTGTGCTGAAAAGTTAAGTGAGATATGCGCCACCGGTTTTGAGATGTTTGGTTTCAGTTTACTTTGAGTAATAAAATTTTTAATGATTGATTCTTTATCATTTAATATCACACCTTCCCCGGCAAGTAATCGAGCATTCTTTTTTTCCATAACATAATTCACTGCACCGGCAAAACCACTTCCCTGAATAATTTTAGCAATCATCTTCAATACACTTAATAATCCTACCCAATCGCTCATTCATATCAAGGCACCGTAGGTGTACGTCAAAATACCCGGCAGCATTTGCTGTGCGTGCAACCTGATTTACATTGTTTGCCATACCGCACAGCTTGCGGATATTGTCCATCAACTCAGGCGTGAGCCGCTGTTGTACCACACTGG
>CAYZBC010000244.1:0-8040 GCA_964476535.1 uncultured Maribellus sp. | reverse complement strand
CATATTTCCTTGTATTTTAATTTTTTTGAATTAAAAGCAACCCTTTGTTTTTTAATCTATCTTTATAATATGTTTATAAATTAAATGACAATTACCAAAAAACATATTTTGAAAATTTTTGGGTGGATTATTTTTACACTTTCCCTTTTAATAATAGGTGCTGGTGCCTTAGTTTATTTTAAAGCAGAAAGCTATATCAATAAAAACCTCTCGAGCATTGTTGCTAAAAAATCAGATGGATTGTACGAGTTAACTTTCGAAGAAATTAGATTAAAAACCAAACCCTTTTCCATCTCTATTTCTGCTATTTCGCTGGTAACCAACAAACAAAAGTCAAATGAAATTCTTGACAAACAACCCAACAAAACATTTTATTCATTTCATTCACCTGAGCTGAAAATAACCGATTTACATGTTTTTGAGCTATTTAAAAATCAGTTATTTTATACAAAAAGCATAACTGTTGTTCAGCCTGAATTTGAAATTTTGGGAGGGAGGATTCTTCAAAACGATTCCACAAAAAACCTGGATAGACTATTTCATGAATTTCGTCCCCTTTTTCAGGAACGGATAAAAAAAGTACTCGTCGATGAAATAAATTTTGTCGACGCCAATTATAAATTATATCAATCGGTGAGCGATTTCACACAAATATCCAATGCTCAAAAAATATCAATCGGCATTAAAAAATTCAGAACCGATTCGGCAATGATATTTAATGATTCGAACTTTTTTGAAAGTGACGATATTCTAATATCGATGAACCAATTTCGAAATAATCTGAGTGACAGCATCCACGTTTTAACCATCGACACACTGGAATATTCGCTCAAAACAACCAATATTTTTGCCAGCGGATTTCACCTCTTTTATATGGAAAACGACAGCACCAAAAACCTTTACGATGTGCTCGTTCCTAACCTTCAAATAAAAAGTAAAAGCATTGCCAGCTTGTCGTTAAACGACTCGGTAAATATTCAATACCTTGAATTTGAAAAACCACAAATTCGTTTCTATCAAAAAGAAAATCGGAATAAAATTGAGATTGAGGACATCAATCAGTTTAACCTTTATTCTTTGGTTGAGAGCCAGTTTTCGGAAATAACAATTGACAGTTTTGTTCTTTCTGATGCGAACCTAAAAATATTTCAACAATCCGACACCGAAAATTACCAACAACATTTCGAGTCGGTTACCATTTTATTAAACGGGTTTCAACTGGATTCAACTTCAGCAAAAAATAAAACAAAGGTATTTCATGCCGACGATTTAAATATGTTCGTGAACGGTTACCATTTAAAATTGATAGACAATCAACACGAATTTAACGCCGATTCGATGTTTGTTTCAACTTCGTCAAATTCATTGGGTCTTAAAAATATCCGAATTTCGCCCACAATTCAAAAAAATAAAAAATCGAGAACCAGTGTCAATGTAAATTGCGAAGCATTAAGCATCGACAATGTTAACCTTAAAACATTGTATCACACGCGTACTTTGCCAACACGTAAAATAAGTATTACAAACCCGATTGTTCAGGTGGAATATCACACCGAAATTGTCAGAACAGAGGAAAAAAACGAGACAGGTTTGTTGTTCAATCTTGTTTCAGCTTATTCAAAAGGTGTGTATTCCGAAGTTGTTGAAATTAAAAACGGATTGCTGAAAATTCAAAATTTGTACAATAATAATGTTGAAGGTTATTTCGAAACTGGCTTCGATTTTGTTTTGTCGGGTTTTGCACTCGACTCGGCCAGCATTAAACAAACCGACAAGTTTTTTTATGCCAGCAACTTCGATTTACAGTTTACCAATTACCAAATGAAACTGGTAGATAACCTGCATAAAATAAATGTTGACCGGATTTCAATCCAAAGTTTCGACCGCAAACTTGAAATTGAGAATCTGCGGTTAAAACCCATTGTAAACGAAGTGAACCAAGAAACAATGCAAGGCTTTAAACGCTCGGAGCTATACAACATTACGGTACCAAAAATAACACTTTGGGGAATTAATTTACGCGATGCATTTTTCTACAATAAACTAAATATTAAAAAATTTCAGGTTTCGAACCCCAAAATATATTTCGAAATTTTCGGAGTTCTTCGTCAATCGAAAGAAAAAACAGATTTCACCGAATTGTATCAATTGGTTTCTAACTATATTTACGATTTTAACATAAAAGAGATTACTATTCCAAATGGAAATCTCACCTGGATAAACCACACAAGAAAAGGAAAAACAACTTCATTCGACAATGAGTTTTCAGCTACTTTAAAAGGTTTTCGGTTAAACGAAAATGAGCTAAACAAACAACGATTATTGTTTTCAGATAATTTTGATGTTTCGGTTAAAGATCAAATGTTTCAACTTTCTGACAGTTTACATATTTTACGCGCCGGGGAGATTAACATTTCGAGCGAAAAATCGAGTGTAAATATAAAAAATGCATTGCTCTATCCTGTTATTAATTCAAATAAATATAACTCTGCATCCACTACATTTCAAGTTTCCATTCCTGAATTGCACATCAGTAATATCGATTATTTAAAGGCCTATTACTCCAAAGAGTTGCAGTTAAATCTACTTGAGATAAACTCGCCAAAATTCGAAATATATAGCAAAACGGGAATTTCAAAATCGCTGGATTTGAAAAAATTTCAATTTCCGCTGCCCGCATTTATAAAGTCGTTGCATATAAATGAATTGAAAATTAATAAAGCTGAAGTTATAAATTACGAAGTAGTGGGATTGGAACATCGGGCACAAAGCACCTTTAACATTAATCTTTCGCTACCCAATGTTTCGCTCAAAAATAACGATAAAAAGCAGGCTCAAATTACAACTGAAAACCTGATAACGAACATTTACAACTTCAAAACGCCACTTGGAAAACGTCACGAACTTGAAATCGGAGAGTTAAATTTTAACCGATCGCTAAAAACCATTTCAATAGAAAAATTACAAGTGATTCCTTTTACGCAAAGGAACAGCGGGAACACATTTTCTATTTTGGCACCCCATTTAAAATTCAGCGGCTTCGATATTAATTCGGCCCTTAAAAATAACAATTTTGTGTTCGACGAAATTGAAATAGAAAATCCAACAATTGCCATTGAAATTTCGGACTCGATAAAAGGAGACAAACTTGAATTTGCAAAAAATCTCGATATATATCCATACGTTGAGTCGTATGTAAATGAGATCAAAGTGCAGCATTTACAATTACAAAACATAGATTTAAACTTTAATTGGTTCGAAAAAGAGTTAATTAACAAGCGGTTCAACATCAGCTTCAACGAAATTAATATCGCAGAAAATGCGAAAAGTAAAAACCTGCTCAATTCGAAGGAGTTTGAACTTTCCACTACAAACTTAAGAACCCAAAGTAAAGATGGTTTTTATGAATTTACAGCAGATTCTTTAATTTTCAATTCGGCAAAACACAACACACTTTTAAAAAACATTCAGATAAACCCGCTTTTTACCTCGAGTGAGTTTCATCAGAAAATTGATTTTCAAACGGACTATTTACATGCTACAACTAGTTTTATTGAATTAAAAGGGGTAGATGAAAACCAGTGGCTGAAAGAGAATGTTTTAACGGCAAAAGCTCTGGTAATAGGAGAATCGAATCTTGATGTATACAGAAACAAAAGACTTCCGTTCAATCAAAACCAACGCCCACCATGGCCACAAGATTTATTAAAAGAAATTAAACAAGCCTTTGTTTTCGATTCGGTAATTTTATCGCCTTCAACAATTAAATACAGCGAATTATTAGATTTTTCTGACGAACCGGGTTTTATTACTTTCAATACTCTGACATTAAAAACCGGCAAATTATCAAATATTCCGAAAATAATTATTCAAAACCCACAGTTGCAAATCGATGCTTCGGCTAAACTGTTTAACCAGGGCTTGCTCTCTTTTCATGCAAACTTCGACTTAACAAAAAACAACTACGCGCACACAATCACCGGAAATCTTTCTCCAATGCCTTTATCTCTAATTAACAACATGCTCGAAAAGTCGGTGCCGGTTTCTATTGAATCGGGTCAATTAAACCGTTTAGATTTCGATTTAACGGTAACCGACAAACAAGCAATGGGAACACTTTATTTGGGTTACGATGAATTTAAAATATCGATTTTGGGAGCCGATTACGCGGAAGCTAAAAAAGCAAAATTTGCCACATTCTGGGCCAATAAAATGGTTTTGAATTCAAAAAATCCAAAAGGAGACAAATTTCTGCCAACAGCAATTTCCTACGAAAGAGACATTCAGCGTTCCATTTTAAATTATTGGTGGAAATCAATTTTTACCGGTTCAAAAGAAACCCTTGGAATAAAGCCGGAGAAATAGAAATATTCGCCACTTTTTAAAATGAACCATTTAATTGTTGTAAAGTATATTTTAACTAATTTTGCTATTCAGTATTATAAAACGATTAGTATGAAAACTAGAATCCTCAGTTATTTCTTAGCCTCTATAATTTTTCTTTCTGTATTTTCGAGTTGCGAATTGGGTAATAACGGAGACGATGATCAACCAATAGATAAATACCTAGTTAGCTACGAGGTGCAAAAAACATATCTTAAGGTTTATATATCAACGATACTTGATCAGGTTAGTGATAGTTATCCCGATTTAGAATCCATAATTAATTATGTGGAAAACGGAGTTACCATTTATAAAATTTCATATATAACTACTTTTAATGGTGAAGATCATTTGGCTTCGGGTTTAGTTTGTGTTCCTTTGGGAGTTGATACTTATCCGGTTTTAAGTTACCAAAACGGCACCAATACCGAACACAGTAAGGCTCCATCGGTAAATCCCGACAACGAACTATTTCTGCTTTTGGAATTTATGGCGTCAACCGGATTTATTGTAACTATCCCCGATTATTTAGGTTTTGGCGATGCCGACGATATGTTTCATCCTTATCTGGATAAAAAATCTACGGTTCAATCGATTATAGATATGCAGCGCGCAGTAAAAGAAATGGTTAATAATTATTTGGAGGTTGACATGAATGACGATTTATACATTATTGGCTATTCGCAAGGTGGCTGGGCAACTTTACAATTACAAAAAGCCATTGAAGACGACTACTCCACCATGTTCAACCTTAAAGCGAGCGCATGTGGAGCGGGTCCCTACAATTTGAATTATATAAACGAATATATATTTGAACAAACTGATTATCCGATGCCCTATTTTATTGGATACATGTTCAACAGTTACATTAATCTGGGTCTTACCACACCGGCGAGCGAAGTTTTTAAAGCTCCTTTCGACACTAAAATTTCAACTTTATTCGACGGCACAAATGCGGGAGAAGCGATAAACATGCAATTAACTACCCGGGTTACAGATCTTTTTACAGCCAATTTTATAGCCAATTATAATACCGATGTAATATTTGCACCAACTATTGCTATGCTTAACGAAAATAGTATCGAGGCATGGAAAACCACAACCCCAACCATGCTTTTGCATGGTACTGCCGATACTTATGTTCCACCGATGGGAACAAATCAAATATTTCAGGGTTTCCTAAATCTAGGGGTTGGGCCAAATACTATCACGATGATTCCGCTACAAGGGAAAACCCATCAATCGGGAATTATTCCATCTGGAGTAACTGCCATCAACTGGTTTTTGGAGTTGAAAAATGCAGAGTAGATTAAAATAGTTCTAATCAGAACTTTATCATTTTCACTGCAACTTTTTACTTCTGTTTGTAAACCTTCACGTAATCGAAATAATATTTCTGTGGAAAGATGGCGTCATCGATTCCCTGCTGACCTCCCCATCCTCCACCAATGGCAAGATTCAAAATTAAATAATGTGGTTTATCAAACGGCCAGGTTTCGAAACCTGACTGTTCATTATCAAAAACAAAATATCTGGTATCATCAATAAAAAATTCGATTCTGTTTTCAAACCATTCTATTGCATACACATGAAAATCGTTGTATGGTTTTTCTACCGTAACTTTATTGCCTTTGTTGGTTCCTATAACATGATTATAGGCCTTTGTATGCACATTCCCATGTATTTCATCCGGGTCGAATCCAACATTTTCCATAATATCAATTTCTCCACAATCGGGCCATTTTGTACCGTTTCTTATGCTTTTCCCCAACATCCAAATTGCCGGCCAGGTGCCAACACCAGTAGGTAATTTTGCACGCACTTCAATCTTCCCGTACAGCATATCTTTTTTGCCATAAGTGTGTAAGCTGGCCGAGGTAATTTTATTTCCGTTCCAATTGTCTTTTCGGGCTTCAATAATTAAATTCCCATTTTCAACCCGTGCATTTTCTCGCCTTTGTTTTGTGTAAAACTGCGCTTCGTTGTTGCGAACGTAACCCTCTTCATAATCCCAGATATTCCCATTGGGCAAACCATTGGTATCAAAGTTATCCTCCCATACCAATTCCCATTCAACTGTCTCAAAATCAAATTGAATATCCTTTTTTGAATTTTCTTCTGTTTTACAACTTGCAGAAAGAGTTGCAAAACAAGTTATTGCTAAAAATATATACTTCATATTTTACTGATATTAGTCAACCAAAGATAGAATTCTTTTAATTCATTTTTAAATCTTTGATATAATCTATCCAAACATTTCGTCTTCATAATGGTTCTACTACTTTTGGCATCAAAATAAAAAAATGGGAATTTCGATTTATCCTGAAGCAAAAGGTTTACTATTCGATTTGGACGGAACATTATCAGATTCACTGCCGGTGCACTTAGCAACATGGAACAAAGTCGGTGAAAAATATGGGTTTATTTTTGACCCGCAGATTTTGCTCGAATTGACGGGCAGACCCACCATTGAATTTGCTGAAAGGGTTGTTGAACAATATGGACTTACAGTCGATCCGCATATAATTATGCGAATGAAACAGGAATCGTTTTGGGAATTAGCTCATCTGTTAAGACCGATTGACGAAGTTGTTTCTATTGTTAAGGCTTTTTATGGAAAACTACCCATGGCAGTTGGAACGGGTGCCAGTCGTAAAAGTGCTGAAGTACAGCTAAAAGTACTAAACCTTACAAAATATTTCGATGCCATTGTTTCGGCAAATGATGTGACCAAACATAAACCAGAACCGGAAACCTTTTTGGAATGTGCTCGGTTAATTGGTGTTGAACCCCGTTTTTGCCAGGTTTTTGAAGATGGTGATCTGGGAATTACAGCGGCAAAAACAGCAAATATGTTTGTTACCGATATTCGCCCACACATTAATTATGGCGAATGGATACATTCTTAATCGCAGTAAAAACCGTACTTCCATTATTCCTTGTTATTTTAACCGGAACACTTTTTTCGCGCTCAAAAGTAAACACCGAAAACTGGGTTGAAATATTAAATAAATACGCCCTTTACATTGGATTTCCTGCGCTGGTAGTTGCTTCATTAATGCACCTCGAAATTGGGGAACAATCCTTTGCGAAACTTATTCTTTACAATTCGGGCTACATCGTGTTCTGTCTGCTGCTTGCTTTTCCGCTTGCTAAAATCTTCCGGTTTTCATCTAAAATGCGCAGATCGCTTTTTCTGATATTGCCGTTTGGGAACGTTGCCTATTTGGGAATGCCTATTTTACAAAATGCTTTTGGTAAGGAAATTCTTCCGGTGGCTGCAATATTGGCTGCCATTTATATTTTTTGGATGCTTACCTTGGCAATCGTTCTTATTGAAGTTTTTGGCGAAGAAAAAATTCAAGCTAAAAAACTTCTAAAAAGCCTCGCACAAAATCCCTTGCTCCTTTCTGTTTTTGTTGGTTTGGTCCTTGTATTCTTTAAAATTAAATTGCCTGTGGTTGCAGAAAAAACCATTCAACTTTTTGCCGATTCGGTTACGGCAGTTGTACTTTTTTCGCTGGGAATTTTTCTTGGTATGCAAAAAATTGGAAACCGAAAAGAATGGTACCGGGTAGTTGCGTTTGTGGGTTTTACCATGTTGGTTTTACCCTTTGTTTTCTATCAATTCCTCATCTTTTTCAATTTTGAAACGAC
>CAYZBC010000243.1:0-8150 GCA_964476535.1 uncultured Maribellus sp. | reverse complement strand
CTGATTGTTCTGGCTATTAACTCAGGTTTTGCAGAAAAATCTCGCGAAGACGAAACACAACTTGTGATTATGTTTCTGTTTGTTGCCTTGCTAATTTTAATTAATCTGGTTGTTATTTTCGGATTATTAAAAGGCAAACAAACAAGAACAAAACTATTAAACGGGTTAATAAAAATGTATAAAGATGAAAACGTGGATAAATATTACGACTCATCCTTACTTGCCAACTACAACACCCGTTACAATTTATTTATGATGGTGGTGGTTTTAACCGGATTGATTTCAATCGTGGTTCCGTTTGTAATGCGATAAAATTAAGGCATTTAACATTGAAACGTCAAACGCCCCTACCCTTTTCTCAAAGTCACCATGGTAGCCCCATATCCATATTCTTTAAAAGAAGCATCCTGAAAATAATACTTTTTGAATTTTGATTTAAGAAGTTTAGAAACCTCCAGTTTTAGTATGCCCTGCCCAACTCCATGTATAAAAACAATTTTTTGTACTCTTTCTTGAATTGCCAATCGCATTTCCGATTCTACTTTCTCCATTTGCACTTCCAAAATTTCGCGGTTACTCAATCCCCGCGAATCATCGATCAGTTCGTTAATATGTAAATCCACCACGACTTCTTCCAAAGTGCGTTTACGAGCTTGCTTTTTAACCTCTGGCTTCGCCTCTTTTTCCCGAACTATTTTTTTAAAATCGTCATGTGTAAGTTTATCAATCTCAGTAGTTAAAATATTTTTGGTGATTTGCAAAATCAATGCATTTCGTTTGAAATACTGATTACTCTGAAAACTGGACTCTTTGTAAAATTTAACTGGATTTACCTTGATTTTTTTTGTAATCGGTTCTTTTAATTCGGTGTCCTCATCTCTAAAATAGAGCAACTGGAAACCAAATTCAGGCAATTCACTCAATTCGTTTTGCACAAAACTTTCCAGTAAAATTCTTGAATTCGACTGAACATTACCAAATTTAACCGTTTCAACACCCTCGTTTTTGTAATGAGAATAATGATACATTACGGTAAAATTACTGTCGTTTACCAAATACAATTCAATTTCACCGGCCAATGGGTTTCTGGAGTCGGTTGGTACAAAACAGAAATAAAAGTCGGGTGAATTTTTACCGTTAATTATCTCTCCCGGAGGAGTTTCATAAATCGGTTCGCGAGTTGCTTCAGGTTGAGCAGACTCGTTTCCACTAATTACTCCACCAATATTTAATTCAGGTGCACTTGTATTTAAGAGTTGTGTAATGGGACACGGAATTTCAAAACCATCCTCGTTCTCCACATTCACCAAATTTTTATTGATAAAACTTGTTACAACTCCCCCACCCACATCGTTCAAAAACTTAACTTTATCGCCTACTTTTATCATCACTTCTATTTTTTGCAAAAGTACAATTTTAAACCATGAATTTTTAGTCTATTTTTGCCATCCATAAATTGAACATTTTGGAATTATACAAAAACATAAAGATTAGCGATTTTACTTACGATTTGCCTAACGAGAGAATTGCAAAATACCCACTAAGCGAACGCGACAAATCAAAATTACTGATTTGGAGAGACGGTGCAATCCAGAAAAATTATTTTAATAATTGCTCTGAATATCTGGATGAAAACACGCAGTTAGTTTTTAATAACACCCGCGTTATTCATGCCCGGCTATTTTTTAGAAAAGAGACCGGAGCAAGAATTGAAATCTTCTGTTTAGAGCCGGTAAAACCTGCTGATTATCAAATTGCATTTCAGGAAAAAGAGCGGGTTATTTGGAAATGTTTGATTGGCAATTCAAAAAAATGGAAAGCCGGAATTCTAAAACGGGAAGTTGAAATTAATGGCGAAAAAATTGTAATTCAGGCAGAAAAAAAAGAGCAGGTTGAAAATACATTTCACATTCAATTTACCTGGGACAAACTCATTTCTTTTGCCGAAATAATTGAACACACCGGAACTTTACCAATTCCACCCTATTTAAACCGCGAAACCGAAGAAGCTGATGAAGAAACCTACCAAACGGTTTATGCTAAAATTGATGGTTCGGTGGCTGCTCCCACTGCCGGGTTACATTTTACCGAGAAAATACTCAACCAACTTTCTACCAAAAATATTTCTGCCAAAGAAATTACTTTACATGTAGGTGCAGGTACATTTCAACCCGTTAAATCGGAAACCATTTCGGGACACACAATGCACCACGAATCGGTGATTATTCCAAAATATATTATTACAGGTTTTATTGAAAACCCCGATAAAATAATTGCCGTTGGAACAACTTCCGTGCGCTCGCTGGAAAGTTTATATTGGATTGGCTTGCAGTTGGAAAACAATTCATTCAATCCAAAATACCCGGAAGTCTTACAATGGGAACCTTATGAAAACGAGGCTAAAATCAGCACAAAAAAAGCACTTCAAAATAGCTTTGATTATCTGACTAAAACCAATAAAACTGTCCTTCAGTTTTCCACGCAAATAATTATTCTACCCGGATATAAATTTAATATTATCAACGGAATGTTTACTAATTTTCATCAGCCACAAAGTACCTTGTTGCTTTTAATCAGTGCATTTTTAGGTAACGATTGGAAAAAGGTTTACGATTTTGCACTTGCCAACAATTTCCGTTTTCTGAGTTACGGTGATAGTAATTTGTATTTAAAATAAAAATGCAAATCATACCCGAAAAAAGACCCTTCTTTTCCAATCACAAAAAATTATGCTAAAAGGTAAATTTTATTCTTTTCGTACTTTAATTCATTCTGAATATTTTTTGGATGGTATTTTATTTTTGGACAATTTTGAATTTAATAATTAATCAATATGAAAATAAAATTCACCCTCCTTCTAGTTACATTCTTCGTAATATCCCAAATTTCTTTTTCCCAGGAAAACCACAATATTACATGGTGGGATCCTGCCCAAAGCGAAATCGTTGTAATTGACGGACAAGCCTGGCCAAACGAAGTTCAATCGACGTACGATCGACTTCCTGCCAGAGCAGAACAAACAGTTCGAAAAGCAGTCTGGAATTTATCGAAACAAGCTGCCGGATTAAAAATTCGCTTTCGAAGCAACTCAGACGAAATTAAAGTACGTTACAAAGTTAACGGAGATATTGCCTTCCCACACATGCCGGCAACCGGAGTTAGCGGAGTAGATTTGTATGCCAAAGATGCTGAAGGAAAATGGTTGTGGTGCAAAGGTAATTATTCGTTTGCCGATACCGTGACATACAATTTCCATAACATTACTCCCAACGGTAAATACCATAAAAAAGGACGCGAATACCATCTGTACTTGCCGCTTTACAACTCGGTTGAATGGCTCGAAATTGGCGTTGACAAAAATGCACTATTTGAACCGCTGCCAACTCGCAAAGAGAAACCAATTGTGCTGTACGGAACATCCATTGCACAGGGTGCATGTGCTTCCCGCCCAGGAATGGCCTGGACATCTATTCTGGAACGAAAATTGGACAGACCGCTTATAAATCTGGGCTTTTCGGGAAATGGCAAGTTGGAGAATGAACTAATTGATTTGATTTCAAAAATTGATGCAAAAATCTATGTTTTAGATTGTCTGCCCAATTTAACGCTAAATGAAAATCGTTCCGCAGAAGAGGTTCATCAACTTATTATTTCGGCAGTAAAAAAATTAAATCAAAGTTCTTCTGCTCCCATTTTATTAGTTGAACATGCGGGATATTCCGATGGGCTGATAAGTTTAGAGCGTTACAATGCGTACAACGATTTAAATAGAATAATGAAAATTGCTTTTGCTGAATTGAAATCGGAAGGCATCAATAGCATTTTTTTATTAACTGAATCGGAAATTGGGATGAGTCTAGACAGTTACGTGGAAGGAACTCATCCGTCTGATTTGGGAATGAAGTATTTAGCATCGGCGTACGAAAAGAAAATTCGTCAGATTTTAAATGAACCGATTGGTGAATGTTCCACAACTCATCCGGTAACCCAGGCTCGAGAACCTGACTTGTACAATTGGGAAAACAGACACAACCAATTATTGAATCTCAATAAAAATGCACCTCCAAAAATCTGTTTCTTTGGAAATTCAATTACCCATTATTGGGGAGGAAATCCAAAAGCTCCCAAAAGCAACGGGCCCGATTCGTGGAATAAATACATGGGAGATTTAGGAATTCAGAATTTCGGCTTCGGTTGGGATCGGGTTGAAAATGTACTTTGGAGAATTTATCACGATGAACTGGATGGATTTAATGCAGAACAAATTGTGGTTAATTTAGGGACAAATAACCTACATCTAAACACCGACGAAGAAATAATTGAAGGATTGGAACTTGTAATTCAATCCATAAAAAATCGTCAGCCACACGCTAAAATTTTAATGATTGGAATCTATCAGCGAAGAAAAAATGAGGAGCGTGTTTCTGAAATAAACCTAAAAATTGCGCAACTTGCAGGAATGCAGAATGTAAATTTCATTGATGTTAGTAGCATTCTTTTAAAAGAGGACGGCAAAATTGACGAGACACTTTTTCTGGATGGATTACATCCAAATGAAAAAGGGTACAATTTGTTAGCTCCCGAAATAAGAAATCAACTAATTAAAAAATAAACAACCGTATCAAAAACAAAAAACTCAAAATCATGAAGATTAAGAATGCAGTAACAGTAGCAATATCTTTATTGCTTTTAATATCAAATTTAGGTTTTGCTCAATTAAAAAATCAACCCAATGTAATTATTATCATAGCCGACGATCAAGGTTATGGAGATTTGGGAATTACCGGAAACCCACATGTAAAAACACCCGTTATCGATAAATTTGCCAGCGAAAACATTCGTTTCAATAAATTTTATGTTTCGCCGGTTTGTGCACCAACCCGCTCAAGTTTAATGACCGGACGTTTCTCCCTGCGAACGGGAGTTAGAGACACCTACAACGGTGGCGCAACAATGGCTACAACCGAAATTACTATTGCCGAAATGCTAAAACAAGCCAATTACAAATCGGGTATTTTTGGCAAATGGCATTTGGGCGACAATTATCCATCGCGGCCTAACGATCAGGGTTTTGATGAATCGCTTATTCATTTATCTGGTGGAATGGGTCAGGTTGGAGACATTACAACCTATTTTAAATTTGACAAAAGTTATTTCGACCCAATACTTTGGCACAATGGAAAAACGGAACCGTACAAAGGTTATTGTTCCGATATTTTTACAGAGCAAGCCATTCGGTTTATCGAAAAGAACCAGCAAAAACCATTTTTTTGTTACCTCGCATTTAACGCCCCTCACACGCCTTTACAAGTTCCCAACAAATATTATCAAATGTACAAACACATCGACCCAAGTACTGGATTTGAAAACGACGACCGACCTTTTGTAAAAATGAGTGAAAAAGATAAAGAGGATGCCCGAAAAGTTTATGCAATGGTTACCAATATTGATGATAACGTTGGCAAACTACTTCAAAAATTGGATGATTTAAATATTGCCGAAAATACCCTTGTAATATTTATGACCGACAACGGACCTCAACAAACCAGATATGTTGCAGGAATGCGCGGACGAAAAGGCAGTGTTTATCGTGGTGGAGTTCGGGTTCCGTTTTACATGAGGCTTCCCACACTTTTTAACGGTGAAAAAGATATTGAAACCACTGCTGCACACATCGATATTTTGCCAACTCTTTCGAAAATTTGTAACGTGGATTTGCCAAAAAATCGAAAAATTGACGGAAAAAGTCTTTTGCCACTTATTCAAGATAAAACAATTAATTGGACAGACCGATCGCTGTTTTTCTATTGGACACGGCGATATCCGGAATTGTACAACAACATGGCACTTCAAAAAGGAACGTACAAACTGGTTGGACACAACGATTACAATGCTGCAATCGAAGATTTTGAATTATTTAATCTTGAAAAAGATCCCTACGAACAGAACAATATCATAGATAAAAACAAAAGTGTTGCCAACCAATTAAAAACCGAACTCGACCAATATTATACAGAGTTAATTAACTCTGAAAACTTGACAAATCCACAGCCAATAATTATTGGAAGTGAACATGAAAACCCAATAGTTCTGAATAGAAACGATGCAAGTGGAGCACGCGGAATATGGGCACAGGAAGAAATTTATGGAAAGTGGGAAGTACGTATTGTCGAAGGAAATTACAATGTAAGGTTCAAATTTATTAAACCACTTGAAGCGAAAGGACAAATGGTTTTGGAAACCGGAGCAATTATTAACCAAATGCAAAACGAAAATACAAATACGGATATGATTGAAATGAAAAACATTCATCTCACTAAAATGGATTGCGATTTAATTCCTTTCTATTCAACAAGAGGTAAAAATATTTTTCCGTTTTGGGTTGAATTGGAAAAACTGAATTAATAGAAGAATATAAAAATAATGGACGGCAAAAACAGAAAAAGTATAGAAATTGGTTTTGAGGTAGAAATTGTACAAAAAAACCACCAACAAACCGGCGTATTAACTGAAGGGATTGTAAAACGAATCCTAACCAAATCGCCAAATCATCCGCATGGAATAAAAGTATTGTTGGAAACCGGAGAAGTGGGGCGAGTGAAGAAAGTTAACAGTCGCAGTTAACAGTAAAAATAATAACCAAAAGTGACGAGGACTTATTACTGAAACTTCTTAAGGAGACTAAGTTTTCCAACTGTTCCCAGCCAGCCAGCCGGTAGAATAGGCGATCTGCAAATTATATCCACCAGTTTCGGCATCGAGGTCAATCATTTCGCCGGCAAAATACAATCCCGAAACCAATTTAGACTCCATGGTTTTGGGTCTGATTTCGTTGGTAATTACACCACCAGCAGTAATAATCGCTTCTTTAAACGAGCGATTATGTGAAATTTCAAAACGCATATTTTTTAAAAGGTGCCAAATTTGTTTTCGCTCTTTTCCCGAAATCTGGTGACATTCTTTATCCGGATCAAGTTCCAGCATCTCAATAAAAACCGGAACCATTGACGCGGGCAACCAGTTGCGAAAAATATTGCCAATTTGCTTTTTGCCGTGTTCATTTAAATCGCGCAACAATCGATTGTCAAGTTTTTGCTCATCTAGCGCAGGTTTTAAATCTACCGTCAATTCCACTTTATCACCGTTTTGTAATGCCGAAACCACAATTCTGCTCAGTGTTAAAATAATTGGCCCCGACAAACCAAAGTGGGTAAAAATCATTTCACCAAAAGCTTCACCCGCTTTTTTACCATTTATCCAAACAACTGCTTTTACATTTTTAAGATTCAGCCCTTGTAATTTTTGCGCAATGCTACCTTTAGTTTCCAGCGGAACAAGCGCCGGGATTGGTTTTTCGATTTTATGCCCAACTTGTTTGGCAAGTTCGTAACCATCGCCGGTTGATCCTGTTGCAGGGTACGATTTTCCGCCTGTTGCCAAAATAATTTTTTCAGCCAAAAACAGTTCACCATTTGACCTCACTCCTTTCATTGCACCCGCTTCAACAACTAACTTTTCTACCCGTTGACCAGTTCGGATTTCAACGCCCAATTCGTTCACCCATTTCAACAGTGCCTCCAATACATCCAACGATTTATTACTGGCAGGAAAGTAGCGCCCACCACGTTCCAACGTTGATTCTACTCCATACTTTTCGAGCAAATCGATAATATCTTTCGAAAAAAATTGCGAAAAAGCATTCCGCAAAAACTTACCATTGGGAAATACATGTGTTATAAATTCGCCAATGGCTGCATCATTTGTAATGTTGCACCGGCCTTTTCCGGTAATCAGTAATTTGCGTCCTACTGTCCGCATTTTTTCCAGCACCAAAACTTTGCCACCCAACTCTGCTGCTCTGCCAGCTGCCAATAAACCAGCCGGACCAGCACCAACAATTATTACATCGGTTTTACTCATTGGCTGCAAAGGTATATTTTACGACGGAAAATTTTATCAAAAGATTATTTGAATTTAAACATGAGAATTGGAGCGAAAAATGATAAAACAGATGACCAACATTTAGAAGTGATTACTCCTCCGTCAATTTCTCCAAAACTACCTTTTTGTAACTTCTGCTAATTGGAATTTGCTTTTTGAATATTTCAACAAATTCGTTGGTGAAAGAGTGGATGTTTGCTAAAGAAACA
>CAYZBC010000242.1:0-8193 GCA_964476535.1 uncultured Maribellus sp. | reverse complement strand
ACGAAATATTTTTCAGGTACATCATGTCGTACGGAAGTCGTTCCAACATTTCATCAACATTAGAAGCATAGCCATATTTCACTTGCCCCCAAGAAGTTATACCGGGACGTAATTTATGTAGGTGCGTATAATGTGGTGCTCTTTCAACAATTTTATCAATATAATATTTTCTTTCCGGACGCGGGCCAACCAACGACATATCGCCCATTATTACATTAAAAAACTGAGGTATTTCATCCAAATGTGTTCTACGCATAAATTTTCCAATTTTGGTAATCCGTGTATCGTTGTCTTCCGAAAGTGCTGGTGTTCCATTTTCTGCATTAACAAACATACTTCGTAATTTATAAATAGAAAAAGGTCTTCCAAATCTGCCAACGCGTTCTTGTTTATAAAATATTGGGCCCCTTGAAGAAGCTTTAATAATTATCGCCAATGCAACAAAAACAGGTAAAAAAATTATCGTGGCAATAATCGTTAACGACACATCTAAAAGCCGTTTTGTATTTTCCTGCCACCCCGGCATTAACCCATTCGATATTTTTATTAACGGACTTCCATAAATGGTATTTGTTTTAACCATTCCAGAAAGAAAATCATACAAATCGGGGATTCCCCAAATTGTAACCTGCCTATTCTCAACAATAGTCAGTATTTCGCTTAACCGTTCATGCTCAACCGTTTCAAGCGCAATAATAACTTCTTCAATATCTTGATTTTCAAGAATATCAGTCAAGTCGGAAACACCTCCAAGTTTTGGAACAAAACTACTGAGCAATGCATCATTATTGTTTTCAACACCCACAAATCCCACAAATTTATTTCCAGCCGGTCGCAGCTGGCTGGTCATTTCTTTATAAATCTTTAAAGCATTTTCGTTGCTCCCAATTATCAATGTATTAAAACCAATTTTTCGTTTATGTATTTGATGAATTGTGCGTGTAGTAATAATCAACCTAAAAAAGTAAGTGAAGCTAAAATGCAATGCAAAAAGTGTAAAAAAGAGATGGTAATAATTTTTATACGACTCAATAAAATCATCTAAAATAAGTGTGAAAAAAATAGCTACAACACCAACCAAAGCAGTACTGAAAGTTTGCCACAATTCCAGCAACCTTGAACGGCGAAAAATATTTTTATAGAATCCTGTAACATAATAAACAGTTACCCACACAACTGGAATTATTAAAAGCCCTAAATAAAAACGTGAAGTAAATTCAATGGGAACATCAAACCCAAAACGTTGAGGCTCTATAACTGCTTTTCGGAAAATAAAAAATAGTGTCCAACTCATTGCCGCAGCTAGAAAGTCGAAAATTAAATATTGTGCAACCTGACTGGATTTATTCATTCGAAGCAGTAGTTTAGTTTATTGCACGTTTAAAGTGCATCTGCTTACTTTAAACGATCAACAAAAAAAAATATTGCGGCAAAAGTAATTTTTTATATGATTTACTAAGCTGTAAATTGTACGATTTTTTTTCGATTGATTCTACCAATTGCATTGCTGCAAGAAAATCTTCTATATTGCTACTTTTTTGAGTTCCATGTTCGATTGTTTCAACAAATGCATCAAATTCATTTACAGTTAAATAGTCTGACAGATCAATTTTTGAATTGTTAAAATGAAAGATTTTTTTGTTAAAATCGAGCGAAACAAATTTATCTTTAGAATACACTTTTATAACAAACTTATCAAGCAAAAACTGATTACTAAAATTCAAGTTTACAACCGATGCATCTCCAAACTCAAGCCTAACATTTAAAAAATTTCTTTCATTCTGAGCTGATTCAAAAGCTGAAACTCCAACTTTTTTTGGACTAATTCCGGTTATATCAGAAAGCATTAAGAACAGCGGATACAAGGTTTCGTACATATTTATATTAGCCGCAAATTTCGAAACATCAAGAAATAACGGAAATGAAATAGCATCATTCAACCATTGTATGGCAGCCGTGTAATAAAAAGGGCTACTTACCTGAATCACCGAGCCCGACTCATTGGCCAATTTTACCAATTGGGCACATTCTTCAACAGATAGATTTGAGTACTCAGTGGTAAAAATGTGTTTCGATTTCCTAACTATATCGCATAGCATATCAAACGGCAACGACGAGGAATTATCAACCAATAAAACATCTGACCTTTCAATTAATTCTATTCGGTTAAACTCGGGAATCGAGAAATGAAAACCATTTAGTTGTTCACTGGTACCCACCGATGCTTTGCCAATAACATTAACATTCTTATTCTTCCGAATACGTTTAACATGAGGTTCAAGCACTTCCGTAATTCCAATAATTCCAATATTCAACATAATTTGTTTTTTTACCGTGATGATGCACAAATATAGAATTCAAGTACATTGCATTCACCTAATTCAAACATAATTTATCAACGTTAAATGTTAATACCGAAATTCTTCAAATTTGATAAAAAACTAATGAATTCGATTATTTTTGTGAAATAACATTTAAAAATGAATCTCAAAGATACACTTCGACACCAGGGCATGCGCAAAAGACTGGCCGAAGAATTAAAAACAAAAGGTATTGGAAACACTCAAATCTTAGAAGCCATAAAAAAGATTCCGAGGCATTTGTTTATGGAAAGTACATTTATAAACTTTGCATATAAAGATCAAGCGTTCCCAATTGCAGCAGGACAAACCATTTCGCAACCTTTTACAGTTGCCTTTCAAAGCCAACTTTTACAAATCATTAAAAACGACAAGGTATTGGAAATTGGCACAGGCTCAGGATATCAGACAGCTATTTTACTGGAATTGGGAGCTAAAGTTTTTACCATTGAAAGGCAAAAAGAGTTGTACTCCAAAGTTCAAAACTTCCTGCCCAAAATCGGATATCACCCCGCTTTCTTTTTTGGCGATGGTTACAAAGGATTACCAAATTTTGCTCCATTCGATAAAATTTTGGTAACTGCCGGTGCACCTTCTGTTCCTGAAGAATTAAAAAACCAGTTGAAAATTGGAGGACGTTTAGTTATTCCGGTTGGAAACGAAAAACGCCAGGAAATGAATGTTTATATACGCGTTTCGGGAAATGAATTTAAGTGTGAAAAACATGGAGGGTTTGTTTTTGTTCCATTATTAAAAGGTACTGTAAATTTCTAACCATGATAAAAGTTGAAAAATTTGTTGTAAACCCGCTCGGCGAAAATAGTTTTATATTATCAGACGAAACTGGTGATTGTATTTTTATCGACCCTGGATTTTTCTATCGTGAGGAAAAACGGGAAATAAAAGAATACATAAACAATAATAATTTGAACCCGGTTAAAATTACAAATACACATTGCCATTTCGACCATATTATGGGAGTTGAATTTATTCGCAACGAATATAAAATTCCATTTCTTGCCCATAAGGAAGATGCTTTTTGGGTTGATAATGCCACCCAGCAAGCGCAACGTTTTGGCATGGAAGTGAGTTCAGTTTCGCCCATTGACGATTTTTTGGTTGAAAAGGAATTTGTAAAATTTGGAAACTCACAATTGGAAATTATCCATGTTCCGGGACATGCTCCAGGACACGTTGTTTTTTACAGCAAAGAAGATAAAGCACTCATTGCCGGTGATGTGCTTTTTTATGGAAGTATCGGCAGAACCGATTTACCCGGCGGAGACCATGAAACATTAATTTCGAACATAAAAAATAAACTCTTTAAATTGCCGGATGATACAAAAGTTTATTGTGGACATGGCCCGGAAACTACTTTAGGATTCGAAAAAACAACCAATCCATTTCTAACTTAAATATTTATGATATCTCACTCCGATTTTGAAGAAAAGCTTTGTTAAAATGTTTAATATCATTTTTTCAATCCCAACGGATTTCTAATATTGCAAATAATTCAAAACAAAATAATTTCAACCTATGCCTCACGATAGATTTGTAACCCGTCATTTAGGACCGAGAGAGAGCGAATTAAAAGAAATGCTTGAATATGTGGGCGTTTCGTCAATGGATGAATTAATGGAGCAAACCGTTCCATCAAATATCCGTTTAAAAAAACCCTTGAAATTAAACGAGGGTTTAAGTGAAAGGAAATATTTCAGAAAAATACTTGACATTGCAGGAAAAAATAAAGTGTTTAACACCTACATCGGAATGGGTTATTACGACACAATTACACCCGCTGTTATCTTGCGAAATGTATTGGAAAATCCAGCGTGGTACACTTCTTATACACCTTATCAGGCTGAAATTTCTCAAGGTCGTTTAGAGGCACTTTTAAATTACCAAACCATGGTTTGCGAATTAACCGGAATGGAAATTGCAAATGCTTCTTTGCTCGACGAATCGACAGCAGCAGCCGAAGCCATGGTAATGATGATGAATTTGCGTTCACGAAAAATGGTAAAAAATGGCGTAAATGCCATTTTGGTTGATGAAAAAATGTGGGAACAAACCCACGACGTTTTACTTACCCGTGTTAAACCATTGCAAATTGAAATACGTGTTCAGTCAAAAGATAGTTTTGAATTTGCTGACGATGTGTTTGGAGTGCTGGTTCAATATCCAAACTCTGACGGGGAGATTGTGGATTATACCGAGTTGGTAAAAAAAGCTCACGAAAAGGAGATAAAAGTTGCCGTTGCCGCCGACATACTTTCTCTGGCAATTTTAACTCCTCCGGGAGAATGGGGAGCCGACATTGTATTCGGAAGCAGCCAGCGTTTTGGAGTTCCAATGGGATATGGTGGTCCGCACGCAGCATTTTTTACCGCACGAGAATCATACAAGCGTAGTATGCCCGGAAGAATTGTTGGAATTACCAAAGATGCGCATGGAAACCGTGCATTACGAATGGCTCTGCAAACGCGCGAGCAACACATTAAACGCGATAAAGCGACATCAAACATTTGTACTGCACAAGCACTTTTGGCAAACATGGCAAGTTTCTTTGGAGTTTATCACGGTCCCGAAGGAATTAAAATTATTGCCGAAAGAGTACATAACATTGCAGCTCTTCTCTCTGTTGAAATAGAGAAACTAGGTTACACTCAACTCAATAAAGATTATTTCGATACCATTCGTTTTGCACTACCAAAACATGTAAAACGCGAAGATATCGAATGGCTTTCGAACGAACTGGAAATGAATTTCAGGTATTTCGAAAATGGCAACGTCGGAATTAGTATCGACGAAACAACTAATCGCGAAGATATTTCGTGGATTATTGAGGTATTTGCAAAAGCAGCAAACAAACGTTGGCAAATTGCAAAAGAATACCCTAAAGGATTCTTAATTAATGAAGAATTTGCCAGGAAATCGAAATTCATGGCTCAGGAGGTATTTAACAAATACCGCTCGGAAACCGAAATGGTGCGCTACATAAAAAGACTGGAACAAAAAGATATTTCCCTTACTCACTCAATGATTTCGCTTGGTTCGTGTACCATGAAATTGAATGCGGCAACCGAAATGCTACCTTTAAGTTGGATCGAATTTAACGGCATCCATCCTTTTATTCCAAAAAATCAGGCTCGTGGCTACCACGAAATGATGGAGGAATTACGACGTGACTTAGCCGAAATAACTGGCATGGCAGATGTTAGTTTAATGCCAAATTCTGGTGCCGCCGGAGAGTATGCCGGATTAATGGTTATTCAGGAATATCATAAAAGCAAAGGCCAAGAACATAGAAATGTGGTATTAATTCCGTCGTCAGCGCACGGTACAAATCCAGCAAGTGCAGTTATGGCAGGTTTAAAAATTACAGTGGTTGCCTGCGACGAAAATGGAAACATCAGTTTAGAAGATGTTCGTAAAAAAGCAGAATTGCACAAAGACCATCTGTCTTCGCTAATGGTTACATACCCGTCAACCCATGGAGTTTTCGAATCTTCCATTATTGAAATGTGTGACGTAATTCACAAAAATGGAGGACAAGTTTATATGGATGGTGCAAATATGAATGCTCAGGTTGGAATAACAAATCCAGGATTAATTGGCGCCGATGTTTGTCACCTCAATCTGCATAAAACTTTTGCAATTCCTCACGGAGGAGGTGGTCCGGGTGTTGGACCAATTGCTGTTGCAAGTCATTTAATAGAGTTTTTACCCTCGCACCCAATAATGAACAACGGACACGTTGGGATTAATGCCGTATCAGGTGCACCCTGGGGAAGTGCTTCTATTCTTCCTATTACTTACGGTTACATTAAAATGATGGGAGCTGAAGGTTTAACCGATGCAACCAAAGTGGCCATTTTAAATGCCAATTACATTGCCACAGCACTAAAAGATAATTATGGTATTTTATACACTGGAGAAAATGGACGGGTGGCTCACGAACTTATTTTAGAATGCCGTCATTTAAAAGCCTCGTCGGGAATTACAGAATCTGACATTGCTAAACGATTAATGGACTACGGATTCCATGCGCCAACCTTGTCGTTCCCGGTTCATGGCACTCTAATGATTGAGCCAACCGAAAGTGAATCGAAACAAGAGCTGGATAAATTTATCGATGCACTGAATTCAATTTTCGAAGAGATTAAAGAGATTGAAGATGGCAAAGCAGACAAGGAAAATAATGTACTGAAAAATGCACCGCACACCGCCGAAAAAGTAAGTGCAGATGAATGGAATCACGACTATTCAAGAAGCAAAGCAGCCTATCCATTGGAATGGATTCGTGAAAATAAATATTGGGTACCAATTGGCCGGGTAGATGACGCATGGGGCGATCGAAATTTAATTTGCAACTGTGGTACGCCTGAAGAGTACGAAGCTTTTAATAGTCCTCCCCTTTCTGACGGCAACCAGGCAGGCTAACTTCCCCAAAAGGGAGGGATAAAAAGAACAAGGGACTTATGAATAATTAATAACCAAAGAAAATCTCCCTTTAGGGGATTCAGAGTACTTATTTTATGATTTCTTTTCCAAATGCGAAAATAAATATTGGATTAAATGTGGTTTCCAAACGAAATGATGGGTACCACAACCTGGAAACTATCTTTTATCCGGTACAGCTTGCTGACGGCCTAGAATTGGCAGAATCAAACTTTACTTCATTTTCGTCATCGGGAATAGAAATTGATGGAAAACCGGAAAATAATCTGGTTTATAAAGCACATCAAATTCTTCAAAATGATTTTAAACTCCCGCCTGTAATATTTCATTTACACAAAGCAATTCCTTTTGGAGCCGGGCTTGGCGGTGGCTCATCCGATGCAGCTTTTACTTTAAAAATGCTGAATGAATATTTCAACCTTAAAATTCCATCTGCAAAAATAAAGTTTTACGCCGCACAAATTGGTGCCGACTGCCCATTTTTCATCGAAAACAAACCAACTTTTGCTTCCGGAATTGGCGATCGGTTCCAAGCCATTAATTTAGACTTATCGGAGTTTGAAATATTAATTGTCAAACCTAACATTTCGGTTAGCACACCGGATGCATATCGCGATGTAATTCCCGCAAAACCAAAATTCAATTTAAGAGATATTGAAAACCTTCCCATCGAAAAATGGAAAGATACAATTGAAAACGACTTTGAAAAAAGTGTTTTCAAGAAGTATCCTGAGATTGAAAACCTCAAACAAAACCTTTATAAAATGGGAGCTTTGTACGCTTCCATGTCTGGAAGTGGTTCCGCTGTGTTTGGTATTTTTCGCCATTTGCCGGTAGATTTCAAGAATTTTATGCCAAAAAACATTTTTACTTACCGATAGTTTCGGTCACTTACCGACCTGAAGATTTCATTAACAAATTTTTTTCCTTTTTAACAATAAAAGCATGTAACCTTTGTACTTGTACGCTGTCTATTTATATGAAAACAAGGAAAGAAAAACCTTGCACAAAACAAGTAAAGAAAAAAGTTACTGAAAAAATTAAACAATAGAAAAATGAAAACAACAATCAAACAAGTTACGACAATTACAATTTTTGTATTATTATTTTTAGTTGGAAACGTTAATGCAAAAGGAACAGAATTAGATGCCTTAAACCAGGTAAATATTGAAGAAACATTAGAAATCGAAAATTGGATGCTAAATGACAATCTCTGGGACATTGTTGAGCGCTTTGTTTCGGAAAAAGCAAACGAAGCATATTTAGAATTAGAAAGCTGGATGACAAACGAAAGTATTTGGGAAACAAACAAGAGGATTAATTTTGAAGCAGAAGCGGACGAAGAATTGATCATAGAATACTGGATGGTTAA
>CAYZBC010000241.1:0-8234 GCA_964476535.1 uncultured Maribellus sp. | reverse complement strand
CGGAGAAAGGTTCGGTAGCCAACTGCATCCATTTTTCGTTGCCAATAAACCACATTAGAAAAACATTGGTCATGGTAAGCGAAATCAAAATAAAGATAACGTGCTTTACCGTTTTTTTTAGAATCTTTTCGATTGTCCACTGACCATGATCGAGTTTATATCTTTGTTTGTAATCCCCCTCAATCAAATATTCAATTTTGCGGAAAACCATTTCCAGAAAAATAGTTTGCGGACATGCCCAACCACACCACAATCTTCCGAAGGTTACTGTAAACAAAAGGATAAAAAGCACAAACGACAACATTAACAATGCCAGAATAAAAGTGTCTTGAGCCCAAAAAATAGCTCCAAAGATTATAAACTTCCGACTGGCAATATCGAGTAATATAAATGGGTTTCCATTAATTCTAATAAAAGGAACACCTATAAAAAACAATAGAACAAACCAACTAAATATCGTTCTTCGAGTGTACCATTTACCTTTTGGTTTTTTTGCATAAATCCATTTTCGGCTTCCTTTTGCGTCCATATTTATTGGACGGTCTCTGAATGAAATATCTTTTTCTGACATAATCGGGAAAGCCCCCTATATCCCCCAAGGGGGACTTTGAAGCCTGCTATCTTACATTTTTTTTATAATTTAAAATTCTAAAAAATACAATGAATTGTAGTAAACAGAACACAAAAATAAATTCCAAACAATTTAATAATTAAGGCAATATTTACAACGTTTTACCTCCTCCCTCTGTGGAAATTGGGAGGGACTCCTTTATTCACATTTCACTCCCTGCGAAGCTTTGGCATTTGCCGGATTGGTTCCTTTTAAGGTTAAAATATAACTCGATACTTTTTGTATTTTTTCGTCGCTAATTTGGCCTTTAAATGCAGTCATTCCTTTTGCAGGTTCTCCATTCTTTATGACGCTAAAAACATTTTTAAAATCACATCCATGAATCGAAAAATCATCAGTAAGGTTTGGCCCAACTGCATTTCCTTCTCCAATCATTCCATGGCAGGCAAAACAATTCATCTCATTATAAATCGTTTTCCCCTCATCAATCGCAGCAGCATCGGTAAGCAAAACTAAATCGTCGGAAGACATATTTGCCATTTGATATTTCTGCTCATGTTTTAGCGATTTTCTGGCAAATTCAGCATCCTGATCGTCGCCAACATCCAACCAAAAATAATAGGCTGCATAGATAATTGCTATAGCAATTGTAATGTAAAACATAGCCATTATCCATCTCGGAGGCGGGTTGTCTAACTCCTGGATACCATCATAATCATGATCCATCAATTTCTCGTCGTATTGTTCCAAGTTGTTATTCTCTTTTGACATACCAATAATTTCTAAAGTTATGATGTAACTATTTTTTCAGCATCGTTATCTTCCAATATTGAATTTTTTATGTCCTCCATTTCTTTATTCGGCCTTTTCATCGTCCGAATAAAAATTACAATAAACAGTACAAAGAAAATGAGCAATCCAATAATATAATAAATCTGGATTCCTTCGATATTTTCCAATAAATTACTTACTATTTTCATCTTGAAGTGTTATTAAAATGTAACTTGTCAGCTGTGTAATTTGGTTTTCGGAATACTGATTTTTATACGGAATCATTCCTTTTGCAATATTCCCATTCGAAATAGATTGAAAAACCTGTGAAGGTGAACTTCCCGTTAACCACTCGTCGTCGGTTAAATCCGGAAATGTTGCAATTCCTTTTCCATCCGCACCGTGGCAGACCACGCAAGTTGTAGTAAAAATTGCTTTTGCAGCAGCTAAATCTTCTTCGCCGGATAATAATTCAATTTCCTGAGTTTGTTCGGTAGTTTCTGGTTCGACAATTTCAATCGGTGGAGGAGAAATATCTTTTCCCAATTTGTGCATGTAAGCAATCATTGCTACCATTTGTTTTGTAGGTTCAATGTCAATATTCGATACTTTTAAATCATCCACAATTTTCTGTGCCTGTTGCATTAAATCGTCTACAGCAATTTTATCGAAGCCTTCCGGATACGGAACTCCCAATGTTTGCATTGCACGTATTTTGTTAGGAACCATATCAAGATTAATCTCATTTTTGGCGAACCATGCATAATTTGGCATTATCGATTGTTCATTCATTTTTTGCGGATCCATAAAATGGTTATAATGCCAAGCTGCATTTTTATACATTGGGCCGGTAATAACACCTGCTCTTGCCAAGTCGGGTCCTGTTCTGCGCGATCCCCATTGGTAGGGATGATCATATACAAATTCCCCGATTTTAGAATATTCGCCGTACCTATCGGTTTCCCAACGGAACGGACGAACCACCTGTGAGTGACATGTATAACAACCTTCTGAAACATAAATATCGCGTCCCTCCAATTCGAGCGGAGTGTACGGTTTTACCGAATCAATTGTAGGAATATTAGATTTGATAAAAATCATTGGAATAATTTCTACAGCACCTCCGATTGCCAGTGCAATAAATACCCAGATAGAGAAACGGACAACTCTTCGTTCCATCCATCGATGCACGGTTTCGGATAACGGATTTCTTGCGCCTTGCAAAACAAGAGCCGGAGCTTCGGCAGCTTCGTTTGCTTCAACCGAGCCGGTAGCCATTGTTTTGAAAAGGTTATAAACCATAAGCAAAAATCCGGTTAGGAATAATGTACCACCAATAATTCGAATGGTGTACATTGGCAATATTTGAGTAAGTGTTTCAAGGAAATTTGGATAAGCTAAAAATCCTTCAGGTGTGAATTCCTGCCACATTAACCATTGTGTAATTGCAGCCCAGTAAAGTGGAATTGCATAAATTAATATGGCTAATGTTGCAATCCAGAAATGGGTGTTTGCCAGTTTTTCGGAGTACAATTTTGTTTTGAATAATCTTGGAATCAACCAATACAACATCCCAAAAACAAGACCGCCGTTCCATCCCATTCCTGCAATGTGAACATGTGCGATTGTCCAATCGGTAAAGTGAGTAACTTGATTCACCGTTTTAATCGACATCATTGGCCCTTCAAAAGTTGACATTCCATAAGCAGTAACTGCAACAACATAAAATTTCAACACGGCACTATCGCGGACTCTGTCCCAGGCACCTCTGAGTGTTAGCAATCCGTTTATCATTCCACCCCACGAAGGAGCAATCAGCATAATTGAAAAGGTTACTCCCAGCGCTTGCGCCCAATCGGGCAAAGCCTGATACAATAAATGGTGAGGCCCGGCCCACATATAAAGAAATATGAGCGACCAAAAATGGATGATTGATAATTTATACGAGTAAATAGGCCGGTTCGCTGCTTTCGGAAGATAGTAATACATTAATCCGAGGAACGGTGTTGTAAGGAAAAATGCTACTGCATTATGACCGTACCACCACTGTACCACTGCATCCTGAGCGCCGGCATAAATAGAGTAACTTTTAATTAGCGAGATGGGAAGCGCCAACGAATTAACAACATGCAAAATTGCCACACCAAGAAATGTTGCCAGATACCACCAGATGGCAGCATATATATGTTGTACCCTTCGTTTAACAAGGGTACCAATCATATTCCAACCAAAAATAACCCAAACAATAGTTATCAAAATATCGATTGGCCATTCGAGCTCGGCATATTCTTTTGAAGTTGAAATACCAAAAACAAAAGTTACTGCCGCTAAAACAATTATTAACTGCCAGCCCCAAAAATGTATTTTACTCAAGGTGTCGTTAAACATTCGGGCTTTTAGCAATTTTTGCAAGGAATAATAAACTCCGCCAAAAATTGCATTTCCTACAAATGCAAAGATTATGGCATTTGTGTGAAGTGGCCTCATTCTTCCAAATGTAGTAAATTCCAAGCCAAAATTAAAGAATGGAAATGCAAGTTGTAATGCTATAAGCAAGCCTACTATTACTCCAACAACTCCCCAGATAATGGTTGCCAGAAGAAATAGTTTAACAATTTTATTGTCGTAATAGAATTTTTGATTTTCCATAAGTAGGATAGTTATTTTGTTTGTTCTTTTTTATTATCGGTCTCATTATTTATCTCGGGTTCGTCGTCAAATAAAATTCTCATCGAAGGAGTTTCATTGTCGTCGAACTGCCCATTACGGACAGCCCAAATAAATGCTCCCAAAAAAATGAGGGCAGCGAACAAACTCACTCCTATCAACAAATAAAAAATATTCATATTATTAAAACTGCTTATTTTCTATAATATAATATGAAACCCCCATGATTTTAATACTGCTTGTTTTTGAAAAAAAGTTGCATGGTCGTTTCAATTATAAAATTATTCTTTGCTGTACTTTTTTATTTTAAAAATCTGAAAAACAACATATCCAATCACCAGCCATGCCCCTCCAGCTGTACCTAAATACGAGAGTAACAACCACAATTGAATGTTTTCGTTGGTCGACCAAAGTATTTCGCCTTTTTTAATCAATTTTGGAACTTCTTTTAATTTTCCAACTTTCGCCTTATCCAGAATTACCGGATCAACCTGATAGTTTTCGTCTAATCCAACTACAATGTTTACCAATCCTTTTTCATCACCAAGCAGGTTTTCAGGAATGATAAATTCTGCTCTTCCATTTTGGTCGGTTAAAACATTCCCAATAATAAGATTCCCAAATGCTTTTTTGGCGCTAATCGTTACAGGCGCGTCAACTAATTTAACAAAGGTTCCTTTATCCTCAAATTCAGCAAAAATCTCAACCTTTTTTTCATTTTCATTAACCGATGCCAAAATTTTGGCTTTTACCGGCGGAGCATCAACTAAAAGAGGATCGTTGCCGGGATTATAATTCATTATATAATTCACCAACCTCCACCTGTCGTCTTCCGAAAGTGTTTTTTCAAATTGTGGCATTCCTCCTTTTCCAACAGTTATTTTGTAATACAATTCACCCTCTGTATTGAGATGCATTTTTTCGGATGAAATGTCTGGAGGGACAGGAATCAATGGCAGTGCATTGTTTTTTCCAGCATCGCCATGGCACGATTTGCAATTCAGTTGATAAAGGTCTTTCCCCTTTTTTACGTTTACAAGATTGTATTCCGAAGGATTTGTTATACTTGCCTTATCAACCGGAACGACCCATTCTTGCCCAAAAACCTGCTGTGCCGATAAAATTAGAATTGCTGCTATTAAAATGTTTATTTTTTTGTTCATAGCAATTTAGTTTTTAGGTTTTTCTGAAAGATATTTTTTATCGATTCCCTTCTCTTCTGCATACTCCCAAATAGTGATAACCGGGAAAAGTTTTGCTAAAACAGAAATAATTAATAATGCTACAAAAAAGGAAAACAGCGTAATCATTATTTCAATACTTGTTGGAGCATAAGTATGAAAATTTTCAGGTACATTCTGTACCGGCAAAAAAGGATGTTCCATAGTAGGAATAACAATTAAATACCTTTTAAACCATGCCGAAACCAAAACAAAAAACGAAATAATTGCAATGGGGAGCGGTTTTCTGAAATACTTACACAACAATAAGATTATGGGTAAAACCAGACCTACAATCTGTACTATCCAAAACATGGAGGAAAAACTTCCTGTAAATAAATTAGTAAGATGAATACCTTCTGCCGACTTCATTTTGTATCCGGGAACAAGAAATTCGTTGATGTTAAAATAGAGATAAACCAGCGAAACAAAAACCAAAAGTTTTCCCATTTGGTCGAAATGAATGTCCTCGAAATAATCTTTCAATCCATATCGGATACGGTATGCATACATCAACATAATAACCGCCGCGGCACCGGCAACAAATGCACCTGCCACAAAATAAGGACCCAATATTGTTGTGTCCCAGCCCGAACGCAGAGTTGCCGCAAACAACCAGGAAGTAACAGTGTGGATTGATAATCCAACCGGAATAATCAATAACATTAACACACGCATTGTATGGTAAACTGTTTTATATTGTTTTTCGTTGCCATTCCAACCCAGTGCCAAAATGGTGTAAATTTTCATTTTCCACGTTGGAACTTCATCCCCTAATCGGTCACGAAGTAGAGCTAAGTCAGGTATTAGTGGGATATAAAATAATAAAACCGAAATTGCAAGGTAGGTAGTTACAACGGTTACATCCCAAATAATTGGCGACGCAAATCTTCCGTGTAAAAAAACATTTAGTAATCGGTCGGGGCGTCCCATGTCCATAACAATAATTAAACCTGCCAGTGCCACACCTGCAATTGCAACTTGTTCGGCAACGCGCGAAACTGGTTTTGCCCAGTGGATTTTCAATAAATGCAAAGCCGAACTAATTAAAAAGCCAACAAGACTAACTGCTACAAAAAACACAAAATTGGCAATGTACATTCCCCACGAAACATAATCACGCATTCCGGTTACACCAAGTCCCTTGTTTATTTGTATAATCCATCCCCACAATCCAACACCTACAAACATGATTAAAATGAAAAACCAAAACCGGGTTAATTCATCCTTTTTCACAATTGAGCGCGTTAAATCAAATGTTATTTTATCTAGCAATTTCCTTGATTCCTCGGGAGATTCAATTTTTTTCATCGTTCAGTTTTTTAATTGGTTAAGCGTGATGACCTTCAATTTCGCCTTGAAACGGAAATGCCCTGTCTTTTGGTGGCAAGTAGAAAACCCGTGGTTTTGTTCCCAATTCTTCCATAAGCGTGTAGGCAGCGTTGTCTCTCACAAGCTCGCTAAAACTTACCGTCTCTTTTGTAGTTCCATTGGTAACGGCATCTTCATTACGGTCGCCAAACCAATATACACCATTTGGGCAAGCCGAAACACAGGTAGGAAGTTCTTCGTCTCTCAAACGGTCGGCACTAAAAAGGCATTTCGAAATTGTACCTTTTTTCTGCGGAACATTGGCTTCAATATTGTAAGTAACACCTTCATACTTTTCAGCATCCTTTGGCTCAAACCAGTTGAAAACCCTAGCAGAATAAGGACAAGCAGCAACGCAAAACCGACAGCCGATACAACGCTCATTGTCGATTAAAACAATTCCGTCTTCGCGTTTGAATGTAGCATTCACCGGGCAAACTTTGGTGCAAGGCGGATTGTCGCAATGCTGGCAGTTTTTAGGCATGTAATACGGCGCAGTGTGCTCCGAATCCTGCATTTGCAATACATTCATGTGATGTTGTTCCGGTCGTAACTGGTGATGATTTTGACAAGCTTTCATACACTCACGCGCATTCCGGCACTTCGAAAGGTCGATAACCATTACCCAACTTTTACCTGGAATACCTTCCCTTCCACGCTTTTGGTTCTCGGTAAGAGAAGGCAAATCTGCGGGTTTAAGTTGCGATCGATCCACTTCAACCAATTCGCCACTCGATGTTAAAAGCTGAATTGTATCGCCCGTAACTGTTTCCACACGGTTGCACGAGCTCAAAAAGCTACTCCCTCCTATTAAACCAGCAGCTCCAGCAGAAACTCCCAGTTTTCTTATAAAATTCCTTCGAGTATTTTTCTCCATAAATAAATTTTCTTTGAAGAATTATTTTCTAGTTTGAATTAGTTATTAGTAAAAAAATGTTTTTTTCTGAATTTTAAAGTGTTAAAACTTTATTCACTTTTGTTACGAATTTAATGATTCAAATGAAAGATGCAAATTAACAAACCAGTTCAAATACAAAAGACAAAAAGGACTTTAATTACTAATAATGAATGAATTACAAAGCTTTAGTTTTGCGCATAAAAATTACAATTCGTTTAATTCATTGATTTCTAACAGGTAATTTTTAATAAGAGAAAAAAATATTATCCTGAAATAAACATTTCTGGCATTACCTTGTTCATAATAGCTTATCTCAATTTTTTTACTCCCGGTAATTTCTGAAAAGAACCTTCAAAACTATATGCTCTAAAACATATTTTCGCTCTTAATGTAGAATAATTCTATATTTAGAATTGCTGTTTTTTACGCATATCAATTATATCGAAGTCTAAAAAAAGAAGATACAGAGTTTAGGAAAATTTCAATATTCAAACTTATGTTTGAAATAATTTATCATTTACATATTTCCTATAATATTGATTGATTTAACTTTGTATTTTCCGTAACTTTAAAACGTCCAACTTTTCACAAAAATTGAATTTTCTTTTTTAGAGGAGTGCAAGAATATGTTTATCTAAATACAAGAACTAACTTCAATACTATTGATTCGTTGAAAGCAAAATAAAAGTAAATAATCCTCGGGGCAAGCCCACGAGGCATTGAAGAAAATATTTTT
>CAYZBC010000240.1:0-8270 GCA_964476535.1 uncultured Maribellus sp. | reverse complement strand
GCACCAGATAATTCATTATGATTCAAAGCTAATAATTCAAGACTTTTGCAATTGAATAGTTTTGAGGGTATTTCTCCGGTAAGATTATTTAGGCTTGCGCCAAAAAACCACAGGCTATCCAGTTTGCCTAGTTCTGCTGGAATCTCTCCCGTTAGCTCATTAGCATCTAATGCTAACATCATTAGGTCAGAATTGTTGCCTAGTTCAGCTGGGATGGTGCCGTTTAATTCATTGCTGGTCAGATCAAACCAGAATAATTTTGAGAGATCACCAATTGATGAAGGGATATTTCCAGATAAGTTGTTTCCGGAAAGAACCAGAAATTCAATGGATGAAAGATTTCCGATAGATGAAGGTATTTCACCGGATAAATTATTTTTAGATAAATCCAAGTCTTCTAATATGGGCAAATTCCCAATTGTATAAGGAATTGTACCAGTTAAATTGTTATCAGATAAATCCAAAGCCCAATCTAAATTAACAAGATTTCCAATAGTCGAAGGTATTTCGCCCGTTAAATTATTATTCTCAAGATCTAATGTTGTTAGTTCTGTTAAATTTCCAATTGATGCTGGAATAGAACCTGATAGATTATTTTCAGAAAGATAAATAGAACTTACACGGCCATCAGTAACATAAACTCCTCTCCAAAGAATGGCAGGTTTAGTTAACCAATTATCATTATATGTCCAGTTGGGTCCGTCTGTGCTATTGTATAAATCAACAAGTGCTAACGAATCTTGTTTATTTATGGGTAGATGACCAGTTGCACTTTTTACATATAAGTCTTCTATTAAAAAATTGGAACTTTCAGTTATGGATTTTTCGAATTTAAGATTTTTTATTAAATTGTTGGGGTTTTGATAATCAACTGAATTTCTGATTGTTTGACTTTCTGTAATTTTTGGAATAGAAAAACAAAAGATAATAGCGATAAGGAGAATATTATTTTTCATAACCGGAAAGATTAAAGGTTAAAATATAAATTTAATCCATATTTGTTTGAAATGGAATACCTAGTTGTAGGTATTTTGATTAAAATGATTAGCGATATTGACTTTAGAAAAGTATGGTCAAACATATTACAAATAGGGATGTTTATAATGTGAAAGAATGTGTTTCATTAAATATAAAAGGAGTGAATTGGATATCCAATTCACTCCTTTTATATTGTCAAAGTTATTGCTATTTAGCGGTTTATTAATAATTTGCTATTGCCAATTATTGTTTTGTTATTTGCGAGCCTGCAATTGTATATTCCATTTTTAAGTCCGGAAACATTAATTTTGAGTTCGTTTTCTCCATAAGACAGATTCATGAAATCGTTTCTATTAACAACCTGCCCATTCAAATTTACGATTGTGACTTCTACTTGATCCAATGTTTGAGTATTAAGTTTCAAGGTTGTAAATTCTGATGCCGGATTAGGATAGATCTTAAAATCAAAATTGTTTATTTCTTTATCTTCAATTCCTACGGTATTTCTGGCAGTAAAACTGATGCAGTTACCATAAGCTGTTCCGGCACTGTTGGTTGCATATGCCCTTGTGTAGTACGTAACTCCCTCTGTAAGTCCGCTTGCTGATGCATTGAATGAACCAGTTCCTGTTCCGGCTAAAATAGTGTTGTTTTCCAGAGTGGGATTATAAATTGTTCCCCAGACAATACCTCTTTCTGTTATTTCTGCTCTTCCATTGTCGTGAACGTAACCGTCGATAGTTAAACTTGTTGCCGGATGATTTTGTGAAATGTCAGTAGTTACCGTTGGAATGGTAACACTATTATTATTAATGTGATAGGCTTCCAAAACTGAGTATATCAACAGGTTTCCCTGAAGATATTCTATAATCATAGAAAATAAGACGGATTGTGCTATGTCGTTGGGACCATTGTCCAGTAACATTTGGCTAAGTACAGAATTGATTTTATGTTTTGTACTTATTCTATCTTTTATATTGTTTATTAATACAGCACTTTTCAATGCTACGAGGGCTGTTGAAGAAGGTTCTTCCATTGACTCAACAGTATTTATTGCTCTGAATATTCGGGAGTCCACACTGTCAATAAAAAAAGGATCTTCAGCATCTAACTTGCCATAACTTATCATCAGGCTGTCTATGTGCATACAGAAATTTTCAAAATCATTTCTGAATTCATCAAAATCCTGATCAGGATCTGTCGTAACATGCAATAATTGCAGATACCCAGGATAGGTGTTATTAACAATTTCAAAGGTGCTATTTTCGGAAGATCGGTTATAATCAATTAGAGCTAACCTAAATTCGTTATTTTTCATTAACTCTAAGCCGTACATGTAGTTTATTACCGGGTACAAATTTATTATACTGTCGTACGGAGTTAGTTTCAAAGAGTCTATAGCAATCTCGAAATACTCGCCAAAATCATCTTCTTCAAATTCAAATCCGTACATTATACTTTCTATAGAATCTGTAAATGTTTCAACATATTCATTATCAAACCCAAAAGCATATAATGAATTTAAATACCATGGATATTTATTATTAATAATTTGATATGCAGAAGATTCAGTTGGAGTTATATGTGCAGCTTTGTTGCAGTCAACTTTTACGCCCATATCGTAACATCGATAACTTATGGTTCCATCGCCATAAGTAGTAGTGGCTTTACCATGACGTAGTCCATGAACCATATTCACTGTTTCGTGTACATAGGCCAAGTTGCTGGTAATAAACGTGTTTGTGCGCGTCATGGGGCCATGTTTTCTTCCATATTCATCTAACTGATATTCGTACATAATTAAATAACTGTCTAAATTCTGTCCGATCTGAGTGGTTTCCGTATAAATATCATTGCCCATATATTTCGTTTCTGATCTTATCGGTACGCTAAAAAACAATCCTGCTAATTGGCTCATTTCAAGTGATCCTGTGGCTGTTACGATTAGAATTCCCATCACCATTAAAGAAATTAATGATTGCCAGATTGTTTTTTTTGAAGCTTGTTTTTTCATGATATTTTTTATTTAGAAGTTAGTATTCCGATGAATATTCCAGAAATTATGCCTGCAACACCAAATAATAAATCCTGCATACAAAAGGTGCCGCTCAATAATTCTGTTATTTGAAGAAATTCGTATCCTAAAACAAGTAGTGGGATTGTAGTTATCCAAAAGAATTTTAAAATGGATTGGCTTCTCCACCAGATATGGGTAATGATTGCAGCATACGTAAAGGCCCAAAGACCATTTGGAAGAGAATAGATTATCCACTCAGGAACCGTACTTGTAATAAAGAGCTGTAAATCACGCAATCTATTCAATTCGTTCCCGAGTCCAACTGTTTTTATCCAACCAAAGAATATGGATTCAGTTGGTCTTAGTAAAATGTAAATTAATCCTCCTAAAGAGATTGTTAGAATCGCTAGAATTAGTAAAATTTTAGTTCCCGGGATAATTAGATTTTTTTCTCTGGTTATCATTAGGCAAATAGAATGAGTTATTAAAAAAAAAGAATAGATGGAATGATAATTCCTATTAATTTGGTTTCATAACAGACAGAATAAAAGGTTAGGATGTAAATTTACCGAACAGTAGTTTAAAAAAGAATACCTACTTGTAGGTATATTTCATTTAAAAGAAGTTGCAGTATAATTAACTAATTAAATCAGATCCGATTTGAATCATAAATTCTGAAGTTTTTAAAGCCCCTAAATCATTAAAATGCGTAGCATCTTTTCAGTTTGAATTATTTTTTATTATTGAATAGGGAAGAATAATTAATTTGGATAATTCGTTGTAATAATTAGTCTGTAGTGGGGATTTTAAATTTGAACCCGATTCTGTAAGGTATAGGAACAGAACTTTGCAATTGTTTTGTAGAGCAAGTTTTACTATTTCTTCAAGGTAGAGTTTCGAATTGTTTGGTTCAATTATTCCGATAAAGTTGGATTTTGGCTTTTTAAGCCTTTTTATAATTTATTTAAAAATTTTGTGGTATAAAAAACCATACTTTTGTCTGTGTTTGTCTTAAAGTATGAATTTATAGCGTAATTTTGACATCTCGCTTAGCCAAAATTTAATTAACAATTAATTGTTGAGTGTTTTTTGAAAAACTTTGGTAACTACTTGATTTTTCTCCAAAAAAGTATTTCCTTTGCAAGCCGTTTCAATAACGGGTTTGTTTGATCATTAAGAAATAAAAAGAAATGTCACGAGTTTGTCAAATAACAGGAAAAAAAGCAATGGTGGGTAACAATGTTTCTCACTCTAAAAGAAGAACCAAAAGAAGGTTCGAAATCAACCTGTTCAAAAAGAAATTTTACATGCCCGACGAAGACCGTTGGGTGCATTTGAATGTTTCTGCTGCTGGTATTCGTACCATCAACAAAAATGGAGTTAAAACTGCTTTGCTTAATGCACAGGCAAAAGGTTATATCGATAAATTTTAAAAGATCCTAAGCAATGGCAAAAAAAGGTAAAGGTAATCGCGTTCAGGTAATTCTAGAATGCACTGAACATAAAACAAGTGGCGTTCCTGGAACATCGAGGTATATTACTACCAAAAACAGGAAGAATACAACAGAACGTTTGGAATTGAAAAAGTACAATCGAATTCTGAAAAAAGTAACATTACACAAAGAAATTAAATAAGAGTTATGGCAAAGAAATCGATAGCAACATTGCAAAAAGGTGCTGGTAAAGGTCACGCCAAGGTAATTAAAGTGGTGAAATCAGAGAAAACCGGCGCATATTCTTTTAAAGAGCAAGTAATTCCAAACGACGAGGTTCAAGGTTATTTTAAAAAATAATTCGGCGATATTCTTATTACAAGAAAAGCTTTCATCAATGGTGGAAGCTTTTTTTGTATTATTTGGTGTTGAAGTTTTCAACAATTGTTAATTTTAACATCTGCAATTAAAATACTATGGCACTATTCGGAAGTTTTAGCAAAAAGAAAAAGGAGAATCTCGAACAGGGACTTTCAAAAACAAAGGAGAGCGTTTTCAAAAAATTGGGGCGTGCTGTAATTGGTAAGTCTAAAGTAGATGATGAAGTTCTTGATAATTTGGAGGAAGTTCTAATTTCATCGGATGTTGGTGTGGACACTACCTTGAAAATTATTGGACGAATTGAGGAGCGGGTTTCCAACGACAAATATATGGGTATTGGTGAATTAAATGGAATGCTTAAAGAGGAAATAGCTGTATTGCTGGAAGAGAATAATTCTACCGATGTTGCCGATTTTGAATTGCCTGAATCAGATAATCCACATGTAATTATGGTTGTTGGAGTAAATGGAGTTGGAAAAACCACAACCATTGGTAAACTGGCTTATAATTTTAAGAAAGCCGGAAAATCTGTTGTTTTGGGGGCTGGCGATACATTTAGAGCGGCAGCCATTGAACAACTGGAGATTTGGGCAAATAGGGTTGGGGTCCCGATAGTAAAGCAAAAAATGGGTTCCGATCCTGCTTCTGTTGCGTACGATACACTTGCTTCGGCAAAATCTTCGAAAGCCGACGTTGTAATTATTGATACTGCCGGTCGCTTGCACAATAAAATTAATTTAATGAATGAGCTTTCGAAAATAAAAATGGTGATGCAAAAAATTATTCCCAATGCACCACACGAAGTCTTGTTGGTTTTGGATGGTTCTACCGGGCAAAATGCATTCGAACAAGCGAAACAATTCACCAAGGCCACCGAGGTTACTGCTTTGGCATTAACTAAATTAGATGGAACTGCAAAGGGTGGAGTGGTAATTGGTATTTCCGATCAATTTAAAATTCCTGTAAAATACATTGGTATTGGCGAAAAAATGGAACATTTACAGATTTTCAGAAAACGAGAGTTTGTTGAATCACTTTTTTCTTAATTAATTATCGAAGATGTCGGGGATTAACAAAGTTGAAATAAAGGCTAAAATTGAAGCTGAAATTCTGAAAACTACAGAGAAAGTTGCTGAATATTCAGAATTAACACGACCAATTGAACCTGAAAATGCCATTGGGCGAATCTCGCGAATGGATGCCATTAACAATAAAAGTGTAGTTGAAGCGGTGCTTCGAAAATCAAAAGAAAAACTTGAAAAACTACGAATTGCCCTCTCGAAAATCGATGACGATGACTTTGGTTTGTGTATTCGATGCCACAAACCAATTCCCCTGGGGAGAATCTTAATAATGCCGCAAGCTCGCACTTGTGTTGCGTGTTCGAACTAAGATCGATCTGTTTTTGTTTTTAAGTTTTACTATCTAATTCCTTATATCCTTGTGATTTGCTCAGAATTTTATTCGAATCCAATTCCCAGCCAACTGATTCAATAAGTTGACGAATAAGCAAAATTGTATCGCTTGCCTGATTTTTGGCAATTCCCATTAAATGACTGTTCTCCACTTTGTTGCGAATAAATTCTTTCGATTTTTTATTCATGCTGGTTAAATCGGTCTCCGAAAATTTGTTGATTATTCCTTTTTGAATGTCGTAATACTCCAAGTCAGAATCGATACTTAGAATTTCAGGATCGGGGAATCCCGAAAGTTTGACGTGTTTGGTGGCTGAGTTTATTTCAATGTTTATTTTTGTGAGGTCGAATCCAATCAGAACTTTAGCTTTTACAATTATCAAAGCTTTTTTCTCGGTTTGCCAAAGTTTGAAAAATAGACTTTTTTCATCGCGGTGAGCAAATATTTCAGAAAATTCACCTTCAACCGTAATGAGTTTACAAACTTGTCTTATTTTTTCAAGGAGTATAACCGATTGTACTTTGAGTTGTTGGCTGGTTTTATTTTTATAATATAACATTGTTGCCGAAACTCCTCCGGCCAATCCTAAAATTAGTCCTAATAAAATAAGAGTTTCCATAATTGTTTTTTTTATTTCATGAATGTAGTTTTTTTCAAATAACCATTATAATAGAAAGAACTTAATTTATGCGAAACGAAAAATAATAGCTTAGTTTCTTTTAATACTTTCAAACAAAAATATGAATGCACCGGATTTTTTTTCTATTCTTTTGTCTCTTTTTTATCTGTCTCTTGATCAATAAAATATTCTGCCATTTCAAAAACGGGTGCACTTTCATTATTTGGTAATAAATTTGTAGCACTGGCAATTACCAATCCATATTTTGGATAAATAAGTATTGACGATGAACCTCCCATAATTGATCCTTTTTTTCCATATAAATCGTCGTCGTTCTTATCAATTATTATTACCCACCCGTTTGCCAAATTCGTTTGGGAGTTGTCTAACAATGTCACCGTTTTAAATATTTTTTCTTTTGTCTCCTGCGAAAGAATATCTGAATATAGAATTGCATTTCCCAATTTTACCAAATCTTCAGCATTCGAAAGCAATCCCTGCGATGGGGCACTATAACGAAAATCGCGAAAAGTGGCATTTATAATATTTGCAATTATGTCATGGTTGTAAAAGTTAGTTCGTCCTTTAATCGTAACAAAGGGGTTATCAATCGTTGTATTTGTTAGTTTTAATGTGTCGGTACAGTACTCTTGAAGAATTTCACGGAATTTTTTATTTGTCGCTTTTTCCATTATAGCACCAAGCAGGTTGTATTCAAAGATATTAATTGTTTGGTACGTTTGTGGAGGAGATAGTATTCGATCTTCTTTGAAAATATCGAGACCTTTTTGAAGTGTGATATTTTGCATCCGGGAGTCTTTTTCATTCATTGTCGGGTCTCTAAAGCCTGAAACATGATTGGCCAAATGATGCAGTGTAATTTTAAATTCTTTTTCAGGGAAATCGGGAATGTAATGTTGAATCGAGGAATCGGGTTGAAGCAATCCATCTTCAACCATTCGAAGATAAATAAACGAAGTGAATATCTCAGACACCTCTCCAATTCTAAATTTGGTTTCTCGTGTAGCCGGAACTTCCAAGTCTTTTGAGGCTAATCCCATTCCTTCAGAATAAATAAGTTCTCCATTTTTAGAAATAGCAACGGTTGCTCCCGGAATCTGGTTTCTGGTAAGGAAAAGTCCCATTTCGTTTCTAGCTGCTTTTATTTCTTTTATGTATTTTTTATTGTACAAAATATCGCTCGTCTCTTTTTTGCAATTTGTTAAAACTGCAGAAAGAATAAATACAATTATTAGCTGAACTCCAAATCTCATTTCTAGTTTAATTTTTATGAATATGCATTAGCTGTAAAAATAGGAATTTCAATACTATTAACAAGGATTAAATATTGTGAAAAAAGTATTGAGGTGAAAATATGTTTTTAATTGTCCGATTTTTACAAAATAGCTTTCAAGTGCTCAAATGA
>CAYZBC010000239.1:6537-8308 GCA_964476535.1 uncultured Maribellus sp. | reverse complement strand
AAACTTTCGTACTGGAACTAACAGCCAAAGTTGAAGATGTTGCATACTACTCGCGAAAAATTTGGATTGATACCGAAAAATTTGTGCCGCTTCAGGAAGAGCTTTTTGCAAAAAGTGGTCAACTACTTAAAATGACAACTTTATCGGATGTTCAAAAGATACAAGGAAAATGGTTTCCAATGCACATGGTTTATAAAGACATGCTAAAAACTGGAGACGGAACCGAAATGCAAATTATCAGTATTAAATTTAATCAGGATATTCCTGAATACATTTTTACGAAGGCCGCATTAAAACAATAGCTTCGCATAAAAAAAACTCACCGAATTCATAAATTCGGTGAGTTTCTATTTTTAAACAAAGTCTTTAATAAAAACTTCTAACCTCCGTCGCCAATTTCAGTTACATTCGGGTTTCAAACCAACAACTTCATGAACCACGTCCATTCAATTCTGGCTTCTTCGGAATTACATTTTATAAATTCAATTTAATAGATCCTTTGGCTCTGATAAATAACTTATGGCAACTTCCTTTTCCATAGACATGCTCCAGTATTTTCACATATTCCTCCAACTTATCTTGAGGAACAAAAGCCTGGATAGTACCTCCAAATCCACCACCATGAACACGCCATGCACCCGCACCTTTCAATATCATTTCACTAAGTGCCAATGCCAAAGAAACAACCTGTTCATCTTTATGAACAACATCAAAAATATTTTGGTTGTACATGTATGAACTGTATCCCGATTCAATAACCATTTTAAGGAAGGCATTGAAATCGTTGTTTTCCAGTGCACCAACCTGATCAACCACACGTTGATTATCTCCCTGAAAATGATAAGCGCGAAGAATTGCCCTGTCACCAGTTTTTTTACGTATTTCAGGTATTTTATCAACAATTTGTTCCAGCGTAACCTCTCTTAAAACTTTGGCTCCAAGTTCTGCTGCTACCGACTTCATTTCGGTTGGCAACGATGCATATTCCTCCTGAGAAGCAGCATCATCGTGCCCTCCACCAACATCCGTAATTACTAGTGCAAATCCTGTAGAAACAAAATTAAAATCAACTTCATTTACAATTGGATTGGCTGGATCTTTAAAATCGATAGTAATTAAACCGCCAACAGAACAAGCGGTCTGATCCATTAAACCACATGGTTTTCCGAAATAATTGTTTTCACTCCACTGTCCAATAATTGCATTTTCAACGGCACTCATTTTACCGTCATTAAACAGTTCGTTTATAATAGCTCCAACTAAAACTTCAAACGAAGCTGAGGAGCTTAAACCAGATCCTTTCGGAACGCGCCCTTCTATACATGCATCGAAACCACCAATTTCATACCCGTTTTCTTGCATCTTGGCAGCAATACCTTTTACCAACGAAGTTGAAGTATAGAACTCATCTTCCTTTGGTTGAAAATCAGTAAGTTCGACCTGAAACTCGGGATAACCAGAAGATTTGATTCGAACTGTATTCGTTCCGTTTTTAGCAGCAACAGCAATAATATCGAGGTTAACAGCCCCGGCCAAAACCCGTCCGTAATTATGATCGGTATGGTTCCCACCAATTTCCGTACGTCCAGGTGAACTAAAAAGCTGTACCTCATCTACTCCGTAAGTTTTTTCAAATTCACTCATCAGGCTTGCATACCTATCAGCTTGTTCATTTAGAACCATTGCATCGGTTCCGTACAATTCCTGAAATAACAGATTATTTCCGCTGTTAATCTTTTCAATTAAACTGCCAATTTTTGCCATAATTTTT